>JBEBHD010000206.1:0-10159 GCA_040080915.1 Saprospiraceae bacterium | reverse complement strand
TTTTCGCCGTAGGCACCCGGCTACGGCTGCAAATTTCGCCTTGCCTGAAACAAAATTCGCTCGCTTTCGCCTCGGCACTGAAATTTAAACACGCTCTAATACCTGCCGGCCTAACGACACGTCGTTTCCAATATTTTTTTCGCAGTTTTGCAGCCATGATCACTGTTCAATTATCCGGTGGCCGTACTGCCGCCTGTTATCTCAGCGGCAAATTCAACCCGGGAGCCTTACCGTTGGTATTGCTACACGGGTTCTGTGAGGACTCATCCGTTTGGGAAAGCCTGCTTGACGGCTTGGAGGAGGCCGTCGTTCTGCGGATAGACCTTCCGGGTTTTGGCAACTCCAGCCCTGCGGGTGAGCCAGGCATGGAAGGTTATGCCCGAGTTGTTTACAGCGTGCTGAATGCGCTCGAAATCAAGCGTTGCGTTCTGGCGGGCCATTCGATGGGTGGCTACACAGCGTTGGCCTTCGCAAAAGCATATCCCGAAAAGCTGGCAGGCCTCTCGTTGGTGCATTCGCACCCGTACGCCGATACGCCAGAGCGCATCGAAGGCCGGAACCGGGGCATCGAGATGCTGTTGGCCGGAAAAAAAGACCTGTATGTGGCGCAGCTGTTTCCCGGGCTTTTTGCCCCCGCGTTCGCACAAGCGAACCCGGAAGTAGTGGACGCGCTCATTGAGCAGGGCCGAAAGCAGCCAGCCGAGGCCATCATCGCGGCGCTGCAAGCCATGATCGGACGCACCGAGCATCTGAATACGTTGCTCGACAGCCAATGCCCTGTGCAGTTGGTTCTCGGCGACCAAGATTCCATAATCCCGCTCGATAACGCACTGTCAACGGCCGTGCTCCCGACTGTAGGGGATATCCGGGTTCTGCCCGGTGTGGGCCACCTCGGTATGATCGAGCAGCCGAAACAGACCGCCGAAGCCCTGCGTGATTTTTGGCGGTTTTGTGGTCTGAAAACCCCGTAGTAATCCTGCAAACGATACGCAAACGGCTTCGTGAACACCCAACCTTTGCCCGAAAAACCTGTTGATCGCCCCAGCAAGTCACCGTACCACCATGACAAACAAAATCATACGCCGCGTCATCGTCCTTGGCGCCATTTCCATCCTGAGCCTGCTGAGCGTGCAAACGTACTGGGTGCTCCGCTCGTGGAACCTGCAAGAGCAGGATTTCGACCGAAAGGTGCGTCAGGCACTGCTCGAAACGGCACGCGATCTGGCTCGTGTCGGCATTTTCGTGCTGAAAGATGCCGACTTGATCGAACAGGTCAACTCCAACTACTACGTCGTCAACATCAACAACCAGTTTGACGAGGCATCGCTGGAGTTTTACCTGCAAAAAGCCTTCGAAAACCAAAGCCTGCGCGAGGATTTCCAGTACGGTATCTTCGACTGCTCCAGCAACCAGATGGTGAGCGGGCGCATGGTGAAGTACAAACACACCTCTACCCTCGGCGGCAGTGGCGAACAACTGGCCGCCCCGTTACCGGCTCACTACGACAGCGATTTCATCTACTACTTCGGTGTACGCTTTCCGAACAAAAGCGTCAACCTGCTCAGCAACATGTGGATCGTGGTCATTTTTACCGCCCTCATCCTCATCACGGTGGCGTTTTTCATCTACGCCATGTCGGTCATCTTGAAACAAAAACAGCTCTCCGAACTGCAGCGCGATTTTATCAACAACATGACCCACGAGTTCAAGACCCCGATCTCGACCATCAACATCTCCACCGACGTTTTTTTGCAAAACGACACCATCAAGTCCGACCCGCGCCTGAGCCGCTACTCCAGCATCATCAAAGAGCAGGTCATGCGCCTCAACACACAGGTGGAAAAGGTGCTGCAATTGGCCAAAATCGAACGCGACAAAATCGAGTTGAATTTCGAGGACGTGAACCTGAACGAGCTCATCCAGAGCATTTCGCCATCGCTGGAATTGAAAATTAGCGAACGCAACGGCACCCTGAACTTCGACCTTGCCGACGAGGGGCTGCTCGTGCAAGCCGACCGGCTTCACCTGACCAACATCCTGCACAACCTCGTGGACAACGGCGTGAAATATTCCAAGGGCGCACCCGACATTGCCATTCGGCTGCGAAAAGACGGCGACGATGCTGTGATCAATGTGCAAGACCATGGTATCGGCATCGCCAAAGAGCACCAAAAACACATTTTCAACAAGTTTTACCGGGTGCCCACGGGCAATGTCCACAACGTGAAAGGCTTCGGTCTCGGACTTTTTTACGTCAAGACTATCTGCCGCGAACACCGCTGGAAAATCCTCCTCGACAGCGAACCGGGCAAAGGAACCGCCGTGGAAATCCGCATGCCGATCATTTCCTGAGCCGCACATGAGCAGTACCATCCATTTGCCGGACTACCCCATCGTGCTCGGCCCGCTGAGCGAGACGCTGTCCGAATGGGCAAAAAAAAGCCACTATTCGCAAATTTTTGTGGTGGCTGATGCCAACGCCCAAGCCTCCCGGATGATTACCGTCCTGCTGCCTGAGGCGGAGGTGTTCGTGGTGGAAAGCCCACCGCCGAACGGCCAGGCAGGCGGTGCCGAACGCCTGAAAAACCTCTCCACCTGCGAACAGATTTGGGGAGCCATGCTGCGGGCACGCCTTGATCGGGGAGCACTCGTCGTCAACTTCGGCGGCGGTGTCATCGGCGACATGGGCGGCTTTTGCGCTGCCACGTTCAAGCGCGGCGTGGATTTCGTGCAGGTGCCGACCACACTTCTGGCCATGACCGATGCCGCCATCGGCGGGAAATTGGGCGTTGATTTTCACGGCGTGAAAAACGCCATCGGCGTGTTTCAAAACCCGCGTGCCGTATTCGTTGACCCCGTTTTTTTGGAAACCCTGCCCGCTCGCGAGCTGCGAAGCGGGTTTGCCGAAGTCATCAAACACGCCCGTATTGGTGATGCCGGTCTGTGGGAAAAAATTCGGACGATGCCGAAGAGCAGCCTTTCCCCCGGCGTGCTCACGGTGCCCGAATGGACGGAAATACTCGAAACGTCCATCGCCGTGAAGGCATACGTGGTGGCCACGGACCCGCGCGAGCGCGGCATCCGTGCCCTGCTCAATTTTGGCCACACCATCGGCCACGCCGTGGAGAGTGTTTTTTTGGAAACAAATGCTCCACTCGCACACGGCGAGGCCGTGGCCATCGGCATGATCTGCGAAGCAATGATGGGGCCGAACGACGGCGCTGATGTCATCCTTGACTTTTTTGGGCACTGCCCGATACCGGAAAATAGTTTTCCCGACCTATGGGATCGCATGCGGAACGACAAAAAAAACACGTCGGGCACGGTACGTATGGCCGTGCCCGACGTGGAGCCGTTTTCGCTGCAGCTGTTGGAGCTGACCCGTGAAGAGGCAGATCGCCGCTTGCGCCACTACAACCGGTTAGGTCAATAAAAACCCTTGGGCTGCACGATCGTGAACACCCGCGAAATATTGAAACCAAAGCGGATACCCGTCGGGTCGTTGAACCACTTTTCGGTCGTTTCGGTAATGAAGCCCTTGTAGGTCATGTCCGACGAATTGGTGAAGTGGAGCTGAAAAACGTGTCCGCCGGTTTCGATGTCGAAGCCGAGTGAAAGTACATTGGTGTATTCGGCTGATAGTTGATCGGGCAGCACGTAGTAGTACTCGGCGTTGAGCGTGACCCGCTTGCTCAACTTGATGCGCCCGGCCACGCCAAGGGCGAACACGTCGTTTTTATCACTCTTGGCCTTGACGATATTCCGGTGCAGCAGCGTGGGCATGAGCTGTAGGGTCAGGCTTTCGTTGAATTTCCGCCCGATGAGCAATTGGTGCGTGTAGAACAGCCGCGAGGAGGTGAGGGAATCGCGGTCGGTGGTGGCGTAGGTTTTGAACTGCCCGTCCACGAGGTACGACAGGGAAATGGGCATATTGGTTTCCCCTTTGGATTGCCTCAATATTTTGTACTTGGCAAACCCGTCGAGGATTTTCTCTTTGCTGCTGCGACCAATACCAACCATGAGCCGGTCGGTGATGCCATAGTCCAGCCCAAGGCGGATAGTGGCACCGTCCAGTCCGAACAAGTCGAAAATGCCGTTTCGTACCGGTGCAAACCGGTGTGAAATCTTGAAATCGAGTACGCCGGCAGCGGTGTTTTCGAGGGAGTGCCCGTTCACGACACGGGTGGTCTTGAATGTTGCCGTGGTGTATTCTGTTGTCGGGCTGTCTTCGATGAGCGAGAGCAGGTCGTCTTTGTCTTGCGAAAAAAGCGGCGCTTGGAGCAGCAGGGAAAACAAGATGGAAGGTAGTATTTTTCTCATAGAAAAAAGCAGGCTGATAAAGAGAGGGGGGATAAACGCCTGATGAAGTACACCTTCCAGGTTTTTTAAAAACCTGGAAGGTGTGTGTGCAGAAATAATAACATCATTTTTTCGGAGCCAGAGTGGCTGCTATTTGTATGGCTATGGTCTTGGCGATTTTGTCGCGCACGGCGCCGGGGATTTCGATGCCGTAGTCCGCACAGGCGACCTGGAAGTTGGCGTTGATCTTTGCGTTCCCGTTTTCGACAACCAGCGTTCCCGGTACTTCGATTTCTTTTTCCACGCCGTGGATCTTCATTTTGCCTTTTGCCTTCACGTTGTAGGTGCCGTTTTTGGCAAAATTTACTTCTTTAAACTGGAGCAACTCGCCCTTGAACGTAGCGCTGGGAAATTTGTCGGACTCCATGTAGTTTTCATTGAAGTGCTCCTGAAGAAGGGCTTTTTCAAAAACAAAGCCTTTGATCAGTGCCTTCCACTCCATTCGTCCGGTCTGGGCATCCAGCACGGCGGTGCCGCTTTTGTTGATGCCCGTGATTTTTTCCAACGGCGTGTCGGAGTCGAACTGGATTCGGGCATCTCGGGTGAGCAGTTTCTGGGCCGTGCCAGTGGCAGGGCTGAGCGCCAAAAAGGCGAGAACGAGCAACAATACTTGTTTCATGTTTTTTTGCTTTGTGAATAGAGGGCCTAAATACGCCTTTTGAAGCCGCAAAATTGGGCAGACCTACTGACAAATTTATGCTCAAAGTTGCCAAACGGGCAATCAGGCTTACCGAGCGGGATTTTCCAGTTCGAACACGAAGTTGTCGGAGTCGTAAATGAAGCGCGGGCCTGTATGCCGAAAACCACATTTTTCCAAAACCCGGTGCGAGGCATGATTGTCGGGGTCGGCAAAGGCCGTCACTTTGGGCACGCCAAAATGTTCAAAGGCATAGCTCACCAAGGCAGTAACGATTTCGCTTGCAAGGCCCTGGCCCCAATGCGCACGCTGTACTAAATAGCCCAGTTCAAAGTCGTTTTCGGGATGATATTCAGCGTGGCGCAACACACAGGAGGCCACCGGCCCCTCACCTCCGGCTTTCCATTCGGCTACAAAAGCACCGAGGCCGGGGTTTTCCGCAGCATATTTTTCGAAAAATTCGATGCGCTCCCGCACGATGCCGGGGTCAGTCTCCGGTTTGCGGATGTAGCGCATGAGCTCGGCATTGCCTTGCACTGCGTAATAATAGTCGAAGTCGCTCATCGTCAGCGGTCGAAGGTTCAAGCGGGAAGTTTGCAGCAGAAAGTCCATATCCGATTGATTTAGTTTTTCCGGTTCACTCCTTCCAAAAAAGGCACGAAACGAAATGCGTCGAGCATTTTTTCTGAGTATTCGGTTTGCGAAAGCCGCTCGATACGGCACATATACTGCACTGTTTCGCCGACCGGGATCACGAGCAGGCCGCCAATGGCCAGTTGTTCGCGCAAGGCTTCCGGCACCACGGGAGCGCCGGCAGTGACGACGATGGCGTTGTATGGCGCGTATTCCGGGAGACCGTTGGTGCCGTCCCTAAAAAAACAGCGCACGGTGGAAAAACCCAACTGGGCCAAGAGTTCTTTGCTCCGCAAATAAAGTGACTCCTGCCGCTCCACTGTGTACACACGAGCGCCCATAACAGCCAAAATAGCCGCTTGATACCCCGAACCGGTTCCGATTTCCAGCACGCGATCGCCTCGACCCAAGTCCAACAAGGCGGTCATGTACGCCACAGTGTAGGGTTGGGAGATGGTCTGTTCGTTGCCGATTGGGAAAGGTTTGTCCTCGTAGGCGTGCTCCTCGAATGCCTTATCCAAAAAAAAGTGGCGCGGCACAGCATTGATCGCCGACAATACGGACTCGTCCTGAACACCTCGCTGGCGCAAGGCATCCACGAGGCGCTTGCGCAAGCCTTTGTGCCGGTAGGTGTCGGTCATTGTTGGAGGGTTTCTGGTTGGAAGGTTATGGGTTGCTGCGGGTAAAAATAAATGGCGCAGGCTGGAGAATCTATACTTCGCGCTGCGAGGTTTTGTGCGTGGCCTTCGGCCTACTATATTTGATTAAATACCGGGACTGAATTCTGGCAGTCTTCTCATCACGCACTAATCTCCCCAACCCGGCTCGTCGTCAGCTAACTTTGGCTTGGTACGGATGATGCCAAACTCGATTTCTTTTTGGCAGGAGCCGCAAATCCCGTAGAGGTTCAGCGAGTGGTGCGTGATCTGAAAATTGAGCAGTTCGCCGACCAAGTCCTTGATCTGCTGCACCCGTGGATCGCAAAATTCCACCACTCGCCCGCAGTTGGCGCAAATGGCGTGGTCGTGCTGTTTGTAGCCGTAGGATTTTTCGTACTGAGCGAGGTTTTTGCCAAACTGGTGCTTCTTCACCAAGTCGCAGGTGGTGAGCAAGTCCAATGTATTGTACACGGTGGCCCGGCTGACGCGGTAGTTCCGGTTTTTCATGTGGATGTACAACGCCTCGGCATCGAAGTGGTCGGTTCGGCGGTAGATTTCTTCGAGAATGGCAAACCGTTCGGGGGTTTTGCGCAGCCCGTTTTTTTCCAAATGGGCTGAAAAAATGCCGAGGACTTCCTTTATGAGGTGCTGCTCGTCGCGTTGAATGGACATGGCTGGTCTGGCGTGGTGGCTGGGTCGGGCAAAAGTAACACAACTTTGTCTTCGTTAGCGCTGATTTACTACCATCGAACGTACTTTTACCCCGTGCAACAGCCCGTCGTTCGTCTCCTCACTCTCTCCGTTTTCCTCTTCGCTTGCAGCAAGGAACCGCTTCCCTTGCCGGTATTCCGCGAACTGAACGCGCCCGGCAACGGCCAAGACCTGACATCGGTTTGGTTCACCGACAGCATCACCGGGTACGTCACCGGCGGCACGCCCTGGCAAAGCGGCCTGATCTTGTCCACCTCCGATGGCGGCAGCACGTGGCAGACCGATACGGTGCTGGCCAACCGCATGGAGTGCGTAATGTTTGATGCGGCCGGGCGCGGGTACGTCTGCGGGATGGACGGCCTTGCTTTCTTGCGTTGGGTTGGCCAACCGCATTGGCACCCGTTCCGCATGGACTATTCGTGGAATCGAGGCTGTTTTTTTTGGGACATCGGGCACGGAATTGTCGTGTCGGGAGAGGGTTTTGAGACCGGAAAGGCACGCAAATTGGGGCCGAACGCGGTCTGGTTTCAGGATACTGTACACCAATTCCCCAATGCCCTGAGCGCCGTATGGCTCTCCGATTCGCTCACTGCGCACGCCGTCGGCCTCGGCTGGGTGCTTCGTTCCGACGACGGGGGGCGTTCGTGGTTGCGGCTCCCGCAAACGGGGGATTTTTTCCGTTCGGTGCATTTCCCCACACCTACCATCGGATATATCTGCGGGCACAACGGAACATTGCTCAAAACTACCGACAGTGGGCGCAACTGGTTCACCCTCCGCGACGGCGGACCCTTTGGCGGCGAACCCTTTCGGGCATTGTGGTTCACCTCGGCAGACAAGGGTTACCTCGTCGGCGATGGCGGCCTGTTGTGGCGCACCGAAAACGGCGGTGCCGACTGGGTGCCGTTGGCAGGTCTGCCCGAAGCCACCGATGCGTCCGACGTGTTCGTACTGGGCCAGCGCGGCTGGATCACAACCGATGGCGGGCGGGTGTTTTACTTCGAGGAGTAGCTGCGCAAAAGAAAATTTTGCAACACTGGCTAAAATTGCTCTACCTTTGCGACATTATTTTTCATTGAAGATGCTTTTGCACTCGACACATGCAGTTTTGGCCCCAAAACCGCCCCTACCGTAGCGACGTGTAAGACCCTTCTGATTCTTTTACACGTTAATTTTACACATGAATTTTGATCAACTCGGGCTTTCCCAGCCCATCCTTCGCGCTGTGAAAGCCGAAGGATATGACACCCCCACGCCCATTCAGGTACAAGCCATCCCCCTCGTTCTCGACGGGAAAGACCTCATGGGCTGCGCCCAAACGGGCACTGGCAAGACAGCCGCTTTCGGCTTGCCCATCCTTCAACTCCTCGACAGCCGCCCGGGCACCGGGCCACGCCGCATCCGTTGCCTCGTACTCACGCCCACCCGCGAACTCGCGCTTCAAATCGGCGAGAGTTTCACCAACTACGGCAAGTACACCGGCCTGCGCAACACCGTCATTTTTGGCGGCGTGGGCCAAAAACCGCAGACCGACGCACTCACGCGGGGGGTGGACATCCTCGTGGCCACGCCCGGCCGCCTGCTCGACCTCATGCAACAGGGCTTTGTCAACCTTTCCAACATTGAAATATTCGTACTGGACGAGGCCGACCGCATGCTCGACATGGGCTTCGTACACGACGTACGCCGCGTGCTGGCCAAGTTGCCCGCCCGCCGGCAGTCGCTGTTTTTCTCGGCCACCATGGCCCCCGAAATCATCAAACTGGCTTCCGGCATACTCACCGACCCCAGCCACGTAGCCGTCACGCCCATCGCTACCACCGCCGAGACGGTAAACCAGTCGGTTTACTTCGTTGAAAAAAAGGAGAAAAAGTACTTGCTCATTGACCTGCTCCAAGACCGTACGATCAAATCGGTGCTGGTGTTCACGCGAACGAAACATGGTGCCAACAAACTGGCTCAAGACCTCGTAAAGGCTGGCATAAACACCGAAGCCATCCACGGCAACAAGTCGCAGCAGGCCCGCGTCCGCGCCTTGCAGGGTTTCAAAAACCGCACGATCCGCGTCTTGGTGGCTACCGACATCGCCGCTCGCGGCATTGACATTGACGACCTCACGCACGTGGTGAACTACGAGATGCCCAACGTGCCTGAAACCTACGTACACCGCATCGGCCGCACCGGTCGGGCTGGCGCTTCGGGCACAGCCATCTCGTTTTGCGACACCGAAGAGCGCGCCTTTTTGAAAGACATCCAGCAGCTCATCCGCCGTGTGGTGCCCGTAGTAACGGGGCACATCTACGAACCGGGCGATGCGGTGCAAATCCCGCTGCTTCCGCCCAAAGGGCAACGCCCCGCGCCCGCTCCTGCCAAGCAGCAAAATGCGCCTGCGCCCAGGCCCAATCCGCCGCAACGCCCGGCATTCACAAGTCCCGCCGACCCGACGGCTCCGACCGAGGGTTCCAAAAAACGCCGCCGCAAACGCTTCGGCAACGGCAGCTGGGGCAAAAAGAGCGGAACTGCGGGTGCATCTTCTTCGATGCGGGTGGCGTAGGTTTTTTGTGGTCACATATTCTCTGCTCTACTGCTTTGAATTGCGTGCCGATTTTCGTACAGTTCCCGCTGGCTTCGGGTCCGGTGAATGTTCACGTCGTGCGTAATGATTACAGCCCCGGTGGCACCTGAGTGTGGTATCCATTCCTCGTCTTTTGCTCCTTTTCCAAATTCATCGGTCAAATAAACGACTTCGAACCGGCTGCCCAAACTGATGGTGCGGGCCAACAACGATGTTTTTCTTTTTCCCGGCGGGGTAAAGCCGGAGTGCGAATTGATCGTCTTGCTCGAAGTCAATTTTTTTGATAAAATCTTCGTAACTGTTTTGGTCCCGCATGTGGTGGCACTAAGAGCAAAAAAATGTACCACAGATTCACACAGATTCACACAGATTTTCCCATTCCGTTAAAAAAATCTGTGTGAATCTGTGAAAATCTGTGGTTTAAAAATGGCTCGCCGTAACAGGTGATAAATAGTTACGACGGGAAACTCAAAATTATCAATCCTTTTTCAGCGAATGCTCCAGTGAATAAGTAACCCCCAGCCTCCGCAGCACCCGCCTCCGCGCCCGCCCCGCCTCCAGCGCCTCCTCCAAACGCACCGCCCG
>JBEBHD010000381.1:0-2713 GCA_040080915.1 Saprospiraceae bacterium | reverse complement strand
AGCGCCGATGGTACTGCGACAGCTGTCGCGGGAGAGTAGGTCGATGCCAACACAACATACCAAGCCTCCGTTGCTCACGCAACGGAGGCTTTTTTGTTTACAAAAACTCGGATCGAACCTGTCTGACTTGCCTATACAAATCGAGCCACCTCAGTCTCTGTTCGCCTTCTAAATCCCCAGCACATCCGCCATTCGATAAACCCCCGTTTTCCCTGCGAGCCACTCGGCGGCCAGCACTGCGCCTGCGGCAAATCCCAAACGAGAATGTGCCTGGTGCTCGATCGTGATCTCGTCCACAAGGCTGCTCCACCGGACGGTATGCGTACCAGGCACCTCGCCTTCGCGGATGGCCGTGATCGGCAGGTCGGCGGGACCGGGCGGGGTGGGAGAGAGGCACCAATTGTTCAAGCCTTTTGCTTGTGCCAGAATCTCCTGAGCCAACGTGCGGGCGGTGCCACTGGGCGCGTCGAGTTTGTGAACGTGGTGGATTTCGGTGATGTCAGGCCGGTACTCCGGGCGGTCGCCCATGATTTGGGCGAGGCGGCGGTTGAGGGCAAAAAACAGGTTGACTCCTACGCTGAAATTGGAAGCCCAGAGCAGGGCACCTTTGTGCTGCAAGCACCAAGCCTCCGCATAATCCAACTGCTCCAACCAGCCCGTGGTGCCGCACACAACAGGGACACCGGCATGCAGGCAGTCCATCACATTTTCGTAGGCGGCTCCGGGGCGTGAAAATTCGATGATCACATCGGCCTGTTGCAGCAGTTCGGATGTGACTGTGCTGCGGTTTTCACGGGTGATGCGCCAAACAATTTGATAGCCTTTTTCCATCGCGACCATTTCGATGGCGCGCCCCATTTTTCCGTAACCGAAGAGGCCGATTTGCATACTCTTAAAAGGCTTTTACAACCCCAACTTGCTCAAACTTGCCATCAGCAAACCAAACCTGAAACAGATAAGCCCCCGCTTCCCACTTGCCTCCCATTCGAAAACTATTTTCTTCTTCGGAAACATCGCGCCGTTCGATCAGCCTACCCGTTTGGTCGGCAACTACGATCCGACACGGCGCGGAACCGGCAGGTAACGCCACGCTAAACTCCACCGCGAACGGATTAGGCCACGTCTGCACAGTCATTGTTTCGCTGCCAGCACATGAGCGCTCCGCCACAGCGCGGAACGGCGCTCGCACGGCCTTGATCTCGGCAGGCAAGGTCAGCATCACGGTTTGGTCTGAAGTTATTTTTTGTTTGTACTGGATCGTTTGGCCGTACCCAGCGGCTTCGGCAGCAATGTCGTACAAGCCAGGCAGCAGGTTTCCCAACAAAAAAGTGCCATCGTTGGCCGTGACGGCTTCGTATGCGGCGGAGGTGGACAAAAACGCCACCGTCGCGTTTGGCACGGGCGTACCGTCGGTGCCACTGACAACCTGCCCGCTAACCACGAAACCGCCCGTTGGGAAAAGCGAGATATTCAGCAGGCGCACGTCGCCGCGCTGAAAATGAACGATGTACTCTTGAGTTTGAAAGCCCGTCCGGCTGACCTGCACGGTGAAATACCCCTCGCGCTCTTGGCCCATTTTGAATGTGCCGTCAGGCAGGGTGGTGGTTTGTTCGCTGCCTACGATGGTGATCACGGCACCGCTTAGTGGGTTGCCGGTGAGGCCGTTGGTGATATTTCCCTCAAGGTAGCAGGCGCGGGCGTAGGTGGGCGTGAGCACCCACAGTTCGCCGATACCACCCGGCGCGGTCATCGTGGAAGCGATGATTGTCCCCGACGGGAAGTACGGGTACGCCCCCCAACAGCCTTCGAAACCACTGCCGAAGCCGCTCGGGTAGGTGTCGTAGTTGCCCACTTGCACCAGGTTGTCGGGGCGGGAAATGTCCACGATCGTGAAGCCGTCCTTGTACCAGGCCGTGATCGCGTGGTTGCCCCGAACGATGGTATTGTGTACGGCCGAGTTGGAACCGGGATTGCTCTGTACCTTGTCGAGCAAGGTGATGTTACCCGGATCAGAAACATCGAACGCCGTGAGAAAAGAATTGGCCGTTTCGTCAGTGGTTAGCAAGGTTTTGCGGTCATCAGTCAACCATGTGTTGTGTGTGAAGTTGTTTGGCGTATTTTGAGTGGCGATCAGACTGGGAGCGGATTTGTCAGTCATGTCCACAATGGCAAACTTTCCTTGGTAAATGTGCCCGGAGTACATCGTATCGTTGTCCACGTACCCGTCGTGGATGTAGCTGAGTTGGTCAAACTTGCCCGCGTAGGTCGGGTAGTACGGGTTTTCGTTCAAGTCCAGCACTTTGGCCCCGCCGTTGAACAAGTTTCCGCCAAAGGCGTAAAGAAACCCCTTTGTTTCATCAATGTGCAGGGCGTGTATTTTTCCTAATTGACCTCCGATGGGGCCGTCGCCGGTGTAGGAACGGTAGTCGAGGTTGGCAGAAGGCAGCTTGCTTAAATCTATGATTTGCACGCCGCCGCCGCCCTCGGTCACCACATAAGCGTAGTGCCGGTAGGTTCGGATTTCTTTCCAAAGGTTGTTCGGGCCGGGAATCTGAACGATCTGGACAGGCACATCGGGGTTGGTGATATCGGCAATGATCAGCCCTTTGGATGCGCCGATGAGTGCGTATTCACGTCCGTTTGCATGGTAGCCCCACACGTTTGCCACCGTTTGGCCGGGGAAGGTCATCTTGGAACGGAAGGCAATGTTGGT
>JBEBHD010000205.1:0-10238 GCA_040080915.1 Saprospiraceae bacterium | reverse complement strand
CATCGGAGATGTTGCCCTGGTTGGTGCCGTTTTCAAATTCCGCTTCCGAGGACACGGCGGTCGTCGTGGAAAACGCCGGGCCGGTGATAGCGGCGGTGGTGCAACCCTCAACATCGCGCGTCACGGCGCAGGTCGTGATGGTCGGCATCTGGGTATCCCGCAGGTAGACTTTTTGTGTACAGGTTTTAGCATTTGTGCAAGAATCGGTTGCCGTAAAGACAACCGTGATGGAGTCACAGACAGCCGGTACGTCGGTATTATTGTAGTTGTTGAGCACGGGCACTGTGCCGTTGCACGCATCGGTGGCGGTAGTGGGAGATGCGGCGATCCAGGCCTGAATGGCGGCCACATAGTTGGTGGCGCTCACACATTCTAAGGTCAGGTTGGCGGGGCAAGCAAACGTGGGTGCCGTTGCATCCACAATGGCTACCGCTACCGTGCTCACCGGGTTTATCGTAATGTCGTTGAAGGAGCAATCGGATGCTTCAAGTGCGAGCGGATTGGATGTGATGGTTACCCCGGCGTTTGTGGCATTGCAGCCCAGTGCTTTCAACGTGAGTGTGAGCAGCAACGTGCCATCGCTCAAGACGGTGTTGCACGGGTTTATGCCGTCGTTCCAAGTGTAGCGAATCTTACCTGTTGCCGTATCCACCAGCCCGACGATGGGCGGCTGGTCGTCAATGTTTGCAAAGACGATCGTGTCGTACTGAAACCGCCCCGGATCCCAGTTTACGGAGTACTGGAGGTTCGCCAATTCGCAGGGGCTGTTACTGATTCGTACCGTCACATCCAAAAGGTCACCGCATTGGGCGGTCGTGGTGGTGGATGCAGCAGTAAGAGTAAGCGCCGAGCTACTGGTCACCACGACCGAACCGGTCATGGTAGCGGTGCAGCTCGGTTGGCCAATGCGCGTTGCGACCACGGTGTAGGTGCCTGCCGTTTGGTTGCCAAAATTGATGGCGTTTCCCGTTCCGTTCACTGGCGCACCCACGTTGGTATTACCGTCGCGCACCAACTGGTAGGAGTCTACGGTCGTTGAGCCGTCCAACCCGACCGCTGCCCCGCTGCTTCCAGCGCAAAAATTGCCGCCACCGGTTACATTAAAAGCCGTTGTCGGGCTACAAATTACAGTGCCGTTGAGGACAAAATTCGTGACAGACATATCGCCGTTGGCATTGCCTGCACCAAAAGCGTACAACCGGACGAGCACTGCATTGGAAGTTTGGAATACCACTGGCCACGACACGGTTGTTGCAGTGGCACAAGTGTTTGCCCGTGTAAGGGTTGTATTACTGCCCGCATCTATCCAGGAGGTGCCACCATTTGTGCTGTATGCCAGCCGCCCCAATGTTGGCCCTGCGGGTGAAAGGTCCGGCCTCGCTTCTACCGAAATGCTCGTGACGCTCAACTGGTAGCCACTGTTGGGCGTAACCGTGAACTGGATAGCCGGAAGCGGTGTGACAAAATCAACACTGGTGCTAAAATCCTGGCTGTCAAAACCATTTGAACACGCAGCGCCAAGGGTAGCGCCATTTACTCGCGACAAACCGGTGGCAGCCACATTGGCATCTTTGGTGCTATACATACCGGTGCCATCGTTGGTGTAATTATAAATCTGCGCATCAACGCTGGTCGGAAGCGTACCAAAAACCAGAGCCAACAGGGCGGTGTATGATGTAAAGCGTATGTTTTTTTGAAAATTTCCCATAGCGAACGGGGGCATTATGAATGATGAATGAGAAATGATGAATGAGGGAAAAAGCACCGCAAAACCTTAGCCCTGAAGTCTCAAGGGGGCCAAGGTTCTGCGACCTATCAGTTCGCGCTGGTCATGCGGCGCACGAGCGAGCCAAACGGCGTGGTCAGTTCGTAGTACAGCATTCCGGCGGAGCCGGTCTCCAAACGGACAGCCTCCTCGGAGTAGCCCGAGGGGTAAGGCCGGTTCAGGTGGAGCAGCTCGCGGCCCGTGGCATCGAACACGCGCAACTGCGCCTCGCAGGCTTGCGGCAGTACAAAACCGATGACGGTCGTACCGGAGAACGGGTTCGGGCGGTTTTGCAGCAGGCGCACACCGGCAATGGCAGCGGGATTCGCTACATCGGTGGTTTGCGCATCGGCGAACACCAACTGGATTTCCGAAAGGCCCTCCTCAACGGTGTAGGCCTCCGGCGCAAGTATTTCGGTTTCGAGCCGCAGCAACTCGCTGAGCAGCACGCCACCTTGCAGCGCCCGGAAACGCAGGGCGAACGCGGGCGTTCCGTCCGCCAGAGTTTTTCCGGCAGGGTCGAGCCAGATGCTGCGGATTTCACCGTCGGCGGTCTGGTACAGGCCAAAGTTCTCCTCCTGACTCAGGCCGAGCGGCGAGTTGGTCACATCCACGCCGAGCAGTTGCAAGCCCTCAGTTTCAAATTTCAAAGCAAACTGGTAAGCGGCGAGGCCGGAAAAACGTGCGACGCGGAACGCCACGGTGTATTCCTGTCCGGCCTTCAGCAGCCGGTCTTCGGCCAGCCACAGCACCGGCGGTTGCGGCTCGGGCTTGAGGTTGGGATTGGCATCGTAATTCAAGTCGCCCGTTTTCATGCCAAAGAAATCCTGGCTCGACACACCGCCCATCACGCCCAAAAGTGGACGGCTGTTCGGAATGGGCAGGGCAAACGGATTGGCTCCCGGCGTGTACCCGGGGAAGCCCGGCCCGGGTGTAGGAGTAGGCACAAACCGCCAAGGCCTTGCCGTGAAAAACGCGATGGATGAGGGAGCGCCTTGCAGGGCACGGCGGATAGTTTGCCAATCCGTAGTGTTCACTATATTATTCGAATCAATATCGGCGGCGATCAGTTTGTACGGGTCCGTAATGGGTGCGGTATTGTCCAAGTGTTTCTCCAAAATGAGGGCATCAGCAATAGTAACGCCGTTCATGGGCAAGGCAGGAGGCGCGGTTTTAGTCGGCTTGATGGTCACGTTGCCGCTACCCACAAGGGTGTACAGGCCGTCCGGGATGGTGGGACCGTACAAATCGGTGGCATCGCCGGAAAGCGCGACCATGGCTTGGGCCACGCCCGCCACGTTGGTGGGATCGCCTTTCCAGATCAGTTTGCCGCTGATGCCGGAGCAGGGAGCAAGCGTGATGGTGAAGGAGCAGGTGGCGGTATTGCCGTTGGCATCGGTTGCAGTCCAAACGACGATCGTGGTTCCGATGCTAAAAAATACGCCGTTCAGGGTGTTGACACCGCTCCCGGTAGTGGCCCCGCTCAGGGTGTAGGTCGTGCCGGAAACTCCGCAATTGTCGGATACTGTGGGATCGTATTGGGTGTTGACAGGAGCAAACTCACACTCCCCGCCGGTTCCCTGCACGGTCACGTTGTTCGGGCAGCTAATCGTGGGCGGAGTTTGGTCGCGGACGGTGATCGTTTGCACCTGACTGGAAGCCGTGTTGCCGCACTGGTCGGTCACGATCCAGGTGCGCTGCAACGTGCCTTGCCCGCCCGAACCGGACAAGAAACTGTCGGAAAAAGAAATGATCAGATTGGGCTTGGGCGAGCAGTTGTCCATGGCGTTGGTTACCCTACCGGTGATGCTCGTGTCGGCGTTGTATTGGCAGTTGCCGTTCAGGGAAATCGTTGTGTTGGCCGGAGCCGCGAAGGTCGGTGCGGTGGTGTCGTTCACCACGATAGTCTGCGCAGTGGTGGTTGAATTGCCGCAGGCATCCGTGGCTTTCCATTTACGGGTGAGCAGGTACTTGTACGGGCAGGTGCTCGGCACGGAGTCTTGGCCGAGGTACATGACCTGGGGCGCGTTGTCGCAGTTGTCGGTGGCAGTCGGGTTGGTCACTGCGGGCACATTGTCGCAGGAAACGGTGGTGTTGGCTGGCACGCCGACAAAAGTTGGCGGCTGGGTGTCCTCCACCTTGATGTTTGCCAAGCCGAGCAAAACAACCGGCACCACGTTCAATCCGATGTCGGAGGCTTCGATGACGCGCGGGGCATTGACGATGGAAACCACGCCACTGGAACCGCAGTTGAGCGCCTTGAGGCGCAAACGCAGCAGCAAGGTGCCGTCGGGTACCGAGGCCCCGTACATGCCCGACGAGTCGAGCCAGGAGTAGATCAGCGTACCGCCGATGAAGCCCGTAAGCGGGGTGCTGTTGTCTATTGTTTGCGGTTCGATGCCGACGGTGGTAAATACGTTTCCATCCCACAACACGCTGAACTGGAGCGTGCCGAGGTCGGTGAAATTGGCTGCGGCGGTGATGTCTACGAAAAACTCCTGGCCACACTGGGCGGTATCGGGAGCATCAATGAACAGGTTGAGGCCGGGCACGGCGCTGACGGTGAAAATATCGGTGGCCGTGTTGGAACAGCCGTTGTTGTCGGTTACAGTGTAAACAATGGTGTGCGCCCCGATGCCAGCGGCCATTGGGTTGATAGCGCTGCCCGACACGCCGGGGCCGCTAAACACGCCGCCGGTGGGCGATCCGCCGGTGAGCGGCACGTTGGTTTCAATGGCGGTGGCCGAGTCGTCGCCAAGACTGAGCGAAACGGACGGCAGTGGGTTGACGGTAACGACTACCGAACCCATCATGCTTTTGTCGCAATCGGAACTGGTGCGCGTGCCCACAGCGGTGTAGGTGCCCGCGCCGGGCTGCGGGCCGAAACTGATCGGGCTGCCGGTGCCGGGCACCGGAGCGCCCACGGTGTTTCCGTTCAGGTAGAGCTGGTAATCCACGCCGATCTCGGAACCGTTCAAACCGACTTTTGCGCCAGCGTCACCGGCGCAGTATGCGCCGCCGCCGACCACGCTGAACATTTGCAATTCATCAATCGTCACCTTGGCGGAGCCACTCAGGTCGTTGGGCGATGCCGTGCAGGCAACATCCACCAAGGTGGCCAAGGTGTAGGTTGTGGTCATGGAGGGGGTTACACCAACAAGGATCGGGCTGGTCAGTCCACTGAACGGAATACCGCCACTCAGCGTGCCGCTCCACGGCCCGGTGCCGGTGGCGACAATGCGCAAGGTGGCGGTTTGGCCGAGGCAGATCGTTGTGTCGCCCGAAAGGACTCCGGTTGGGCGGTTTTGAACGGTCACCGCTTTGGTGCAAGTTGATTTGCAACCGGCGGCATCCGTTACGGTCAGGGTCAGGGTGAACGAACCCGGGCCGCCCGCGGTCACGGTTACGTCCTTGGTAGTGGTCGCGCCGGGGATGGAGCCTGTTCCGCTGATGCTCCAGATGTAGCTGCTCATGCCGACCGGGCCGGAGTACCCAAGGCTGGTGGTGTTGGCGCACACGGGCATGGGGCCGGTGATGCTGCAGTTGGGCAACGGGTTCACGGTGGTGGCCACAGCCGAAGAGGTATAGGCGCAGCCGTATTTGGTTAGTGTCAGCAGGTAGTTTCCGGAGTTGACGGGTTGTGCGTTGGCAATACTGGCATTCGGCCCGGCGGGCGGGAAGAAGCCGCCGCTTTGTTTGGACCACTGATAAACGGCACCGACCACCAATGGCGAGGTGCGCGTCAGGTTGAGGGTTGCGCCCGCGCAAATGGGGCTGTTGCTGGAACCGGTGGGGGCCGAGATGTTGACCACGGCGCTGTTGTCCAATACGCCGAAGGTGCCGTCAATCACTCCGGCCGGCAGTACGCGGTTGCGTTGGTACGGGTTGGCACCGGTTGCTGCGCCGGGGGCCACTGCCTCCCAGTTGCCACCGGTGTAGCGCACCACGCCACAAACCGTCCGGTCAAAAGTGATGCCTTCGTTGGTCAGTTCCCACTGCGGGGTCAGACTGAGCAGCGTGGCCGTACCGCTTTCGCGGGTCACGATCCACATTTTTTTCACGGCATCGTCGGTGACGAAGCCGGTGCAGCCGCTGGACTCTGCTGTCAGGCCGTCCACTACCCGCACGCCGAAAGCCGAGGCTGAGGTAGCGGGAAAGAGGTTGATGGGTGTGTAGTCGGTGTTTCCCACGGGGAAATCCGTGCTGGGATTGGTTTGGGCAAAAATGAGTTTGCCCGTGCTGTTGGTCACCACATAGCCTTGCTCGGCAGAAGCTCCGGTGATGGTAGCCAGCGCTGCCATCGTGAGATTGAAATTGCCGATCTGGATACGGCCATTAGCGAAGGTCAGGTTTTTTCCGATGGTGAGGTGCTGCGCCAAAACGGCCATGCCTGCGCCAGTTTTTTGCATGGTGACATACTGAAGCGCCACGGGCAGGGTGCCCGCGATGGTGGAATTGCCCGTACCGTCAAAGGTGATGCGGAAGAGGCCCGAACCGGGGCTGGTCACCGTGCCGTTTTGAGTGAAATTTCCGGCAAGGTTGATCGTAAGGTTGCCCGTGGAGTTGCAGGCCTTGAACGTCGCTCCGGCACTTATGACGAGGTTGCCGTTCACGTCCATGGCCACGTTGGCCGTGGCGTTGGTGCCCGCGACGTTTCCGGCGGTCACCGTGAATGTGCCCCCGACGAGGTGCGAGCGGTTGATCACGTCGCCAAAACGCAGCTCCCCGGCTCCGGTATTATTCACCGTCAGATTGCCTCCCACATTGAGGTTGATCTCGATGGCACCATTTGCGGCGGAAGTGGAGGCATAGACCAAGTTGCCGTAGGCGGGGTGTACACCGGTAAACCCAATTTGGTTGCCTGTGTACGAATAGGTACTGGCCAAGTTCAAGTTTACCGAAGTGCCACGCAGGTTGGCCTGTTGGGCTGTGCCGGAGGTGGTGTTTTGGATCACCTGCCCGGTGGCCGAAACGGCATTTGTCACCACCCGGCAGAAGAAAGTACTCAGGTTCAGCGTCCCGTTGGTGGTCAGCGTGGAGCCTGCGAGGAGGAAATTTACATCTGCCGTAAGGGTCACGGTGTGCCCAACATTGATGGTGATCTGATCGCCGTCGGCGGGTACGCCGTTGTTCCAGGTGGCGGCCGAACTCCAGTTGCCGGAAGCAATGCTGACGGTCACTTTAGCGTGGGCCGATATACCAAACAGTACCAAAAGTACCAAGGTGGCGAGAAGGGAGCGAAGGCCCAGTGCCCAAAGGCGGAAAGGGCGGGCCGGGTGTGTGTCGAAAGAGGTGCGTTGGCGCCGAATCATGCTCGAAGCGTTTTGATTGGTAAAATTGTGTTGCAAAGAGGGCAGGAAACCTGGCCGCAACGGCCCTTAATTTCGGATTAAACAAAAAAAACCAAGGCATCACGTGGTGTTTCCACGGTGCCCAATGCAGTAAACAGGAAAATTCAACAAGAAAAGCGTTTGCCGGGGATCGGCCAAACGCAACAGATGTCTCAACGAGGAAGCGGGAGCAAGAAGCAGTGACAACGGCGGTACGCCGGAGGAGCCTCCCCGGTAACGGTTTGGGTAAAATTTTGTCATAGGATTACTCGTGTTGTATGCCTTGATTCAATGAGAACCCACTGCGGTTGAGCAGAAATGCCGCTTAAAGCACTCACCAAGACCGGTTTTGGTACGATTAAAAACTCGTATTCCACTGACACCCCCCGGTATTCAGAAATACGCCGACAAAGGTAGAGACAAAAATGAATCGGGCCTATGCCTACGGGAAAGCAGCCCGCTCCGACTTTACCAAAGTGCCAGTAATCCGACAATTGGCCAACACAAATCGAGCCAATTTTACCGAAAAACGGGTAGCCGTTTTTTTTTCACCATGTCCGACAACATTTTCACCATATTTGGCGCTCGTTGATCCGTCACCAACCACACCCACGCATGAAAAAAAAATTTGGATTCACTTTGCTCTCACCCCAAGAATTTGAAACCTGGATTAACCAGCAAAATGTGGCTCGCACCGTCCTGTATGTGCAGGAACACCATACTTGGTCGCCCAGTTATGTGCATTTCACAGGCAAAAACCACTTCGAAATGCAACGCAGCATGCAGAATTTTCACAAAAACGTGAACGGCTGGATGGACATCGGCCAACATTTCTCTATTTTCCCTGACGGTATGATAGCCACCGGTCGCATGCTCGAAGTTTCACCTGCCTGCATTTTCGGCTTCAACGCCAGCGCCATCTGCATCGAAAATATCGGGAACTTCGACACGGGCGGCGATACGATGACGCTCACACAACGCGAGGCGATCATTCGCGTGACGGCCGCTCTGTGCAAACGCTTCGCCGTGCCCGCGAACTCAGCCCGCGTCGTTTACCACCACTGGTTCGACCTGCGCGACGGCTCCCGCACCGACGGCAGCGGCTCCACCAAGAGCTGCCCCGGCACGGCGTTTTTTGGGGGGAACAAGGTGGCCGATGCAGAAAAAAACTTCTACCCGTTAGTCGAGGCCGTATTGCAGGGCAAACCCGTGCCGCCGCCCGTGGTGCCTGTTTTGAAATACGGGTTTGTTACCAGCGACTGGCTGAATATCCGTGACAAACCCGCCACGGCGGGCAAAAAAATCAACGCCACACCGTTCGGCTCCATTCTTCGAATCTATGAGGAAAAGTTAGGTTGGTACCGCATTTCAGCCAGCAAGCAAGAGTGGGCATCCGGCAAGTTAGTGCAAGACGTGCAACGCGCCACGGTGAACACAGCCACACTCAATGTGCGCAGCGGCCCGGGCACCAATTTCAACAAAGTGGCTGCGCTAAGTAAGGACGAGGAAGTATTCATCTACGCCGAGAACGGAAACTGGGCAAAGATCAGCACGGACGAACGCTGGGTGTCAAAAACATTTTTGACACTGGGATAGAAAACAAAAAAGCCGCCAGAACACTTACGTGTCCAGCGGCTAATAAACCCCAAAAAACCAAATGAAAACTATTCTTAAAAGCGGATCATTTTCCGCTGATCTTTCAAATCGTAGGGCAAAGTTGCAGCGAAAAAACTTACCGTGCAATAGGTGCCTTGAATTTTTTTTTGCCCGTTCGGCTATTGCCTCGAACTAACGGGACAAATGTAAAGCCTTGCATTTTTCTTGTGCAAGAAAAATTTTAAAATTTTTTTTCAACATTTTATACAATCCTGATAATCAATTAAAAAGGAGATATTTTTTTTCTATGAAAGGCTATACTCTATTGGCAGGCAGCATAGATTTTCAGAAAAAACTTATTTCGGGGTGACATCATTTTTTTTGAAACGCCAGCACCTTAGTTTGCTGAGATGCAGTTATTCGGCACCAATAGGTGCCCGGCAAAAAAGTTTGCACCGGAATCTTCGCTTCAACTGTGCCCGGTTCTAATCCCCCTTGGGCGATAAGCCGACCGGTCAAATCATAAATTTCCCAGATGGCACGCTCCACGCTTGGTTCGGAAAATTGTACACGAAGCACGTCGCTCGCCGGCGACGGGAAGGCCCGAACCGGCGCTGTTTCTCCAAACTCCGCCGTTCGGATCGGTCCATATGTAAAAACACCACCAAGGTCTACCTGTTTGAGCCGGTAATAATTGGTGCCACGCGCCGGGTACTTGTCCCAAAATGTGTAGTCGTGCTTTTCCAGGCTGCTGCCCGCTCCAGCCACTTGGCCAATCTGCACGAAATCCTGTCCGTCCGTGCTGTGCTCCACAGCGAAGTAGGCGTTGGCCGTTTCGACAGCAGTAACCCAAGACAACCGGGCCTGGCCCTGCACAGGGCGAACGTTGAAATCCGTCATCTCCACTGGCAGGGAGAAATTCTCTCCCACTGCGAAGTCGTCTATTCGGAAATTGGGCGGAGCCGTGCAGTTTGTGCTGAGCGAAGTAGTGTACTGGAAGCGGAAACGCAGGTTGGCCTGGTTATCAGCCCCCCCGGGAAGGTCGTAGGACACGTTGGTCCACGTGTCGCTTCCTCCGTTGTTGCTCACGTCAGGGTCTGCGGTGGTCCAGCTAGAGCCATTAATGCTCCACTGAATCGCCACGGTGTTGGACCAGGCACTGGATTTCCTCCAACCAAAGCCCACACGAATGTTGGTTTTCCCCACCGTGCTGATGACTCCTTGCGCGATCAACCGGATGGTGGACGAAATCGGGGCACAATCGTCGAAACGGACGTTGTTTCCCCCCGATGCCGGAGGCGGGTTATAGCCCGAGCTCGGTGCTTCGTTGGACAAAAGAACCCTCGAATCCATAACGGACCAGCCGCTCGGGAAGGTGCCGTCGTTGAAATTGGTGTAATAAAAAATCTGGGCCTCGACAGAAGCAGTCCAAAAGATCGCGAACGCGAAAAACAGTAATTTTCTCATGGTATATTGCGCAAGAACAGCCTTGTGGCTTTTAGGGCCAGCAAAGCTACTCACAATTTGTGGGGGCAGATGCCGTGGGC
>JBEBHD010000380.1:0-2722 GCA_040080915.1 Saprospiraceae bacterium | reverse complement strand
GCCCATGACTAAGTAGTTACAAAGCGCTTTAAATTTACTCGTCCGACGACAAATTCGTCGGACGAACGCACAATATGCAGATCAAAATATTCAACATTCCGACCCCTTGCGGGGAGGTGTTCAACGACGAGTTGAACGCATTTTTGCGCAGCAAAAAAGTCGTATCGGTGGAAGACAGTTTGGTTCAGGGTTCATCGGGCACCTACTGGGTGTTCAAGGTGCAGTACCTCGACGACGTGGCGGCATCCGACCGGGACAAGACCAAGGTGGACGTGTGAATCGTGGCGGCTCCTGGAACAACGACGCGCAGAACTGCCGCACCGCGTACCGGAACCACAACACGCCGACGAACCGCAACAACAAGGTCGGCTTCCGCCTTGTCTGCCCTTCCCAGCTCACAGGAATGCCGGATGGCAGCCACTGAACAGGTGTTTGTCCCGTCTGTCGCCCCGGAAAGGGCGCGAGCGAAGAGCGCTCCGCGAGGAGCCTTGTGGCGGCAGTGCTGGTAGGCACGTCATGGATTTGACAAGACCGAAGGTTCTGCCGCCGCGTTTTTGAAGGGAGGCTCGCCCGCTGCGGTTGCGGCCCCCGTCATTGGGCAGCCCGGACTCCCCCCTCGTAGCACGGGCAGGCCCTTGGCGGGGCGATAAAAGACGGGAGGGGAAACGGCGGGGAGCGACCATCGGGCGGGCAGCAACCGGGACATATTGAATTTCAATAAATGTATCGTACTCATCCCTCAAGCGGCAGACTGATATCGGTCGTCCCCTATTTTTGTAAAGGCCAATAACCCGGCCGCAACATGAATATAACCGAGAACATCTCCCTTACCCGCCCGCACGATGCGTATTTCGAGCAGGTGTTCAAAGTGCTGCCGGTGGCGCTCGAACTGCTCCGCGCCTTTTTGCCGCCCGAACAAGTAGCTGAGCTGAATCTGGACACCCTGAAATTGTCGCCGGAGCGGTTACTTTCCGACGATTTGCGCGAGTTCTACTCCGACCTGGTGTACACCTGCTACACAATTGGCAACAAGCCAGTGCGCATCTGCCTGCTGTTGGAGCACAAAAGTGCGCCAACAGGTCGTCGTATCTACATCCAGTTGGGAAATTATCTGCGAGGAATTCAGGAAGAAGATATTCGCCAGAAGCGCCCGCGTTTCACGCTTACGATACCCGTGCTGTTCTACCACGGCAAAAAGCCTTGGCGCACCAAGCCGTTGCGCGAGCAGTACGGTGTTGTACCGGCTGTACTCGCCGGGTATGTGCCGCACTTCGACATCTTGAAGGTGGACCTGCAAGCCATGTCCGATGAAGATATTTTAGCGATGCGCGACATCGTGTTGCTGCGCAACATCCTGTTGGTGTTCAAACACATCCGCGAAGGCAAATACATCCGGCAACATTTTCGGGACTTGCTTATTTTTGTCCACGAAAATGTCGCGGAGGAAGTGTGGCTTGGTTTGTTTCAGGTCACCTTCCTGTACGTTCAAATCGCATCACCACTTAAAAAAGACGATATTATGGAATTAGCCAAAACACTACCGCCGAAGGAAAGCCGCCGAGCCAAAACGGCGTACGAGCAGTTTGTGGATGAAGGGATCGAAAAAGGCTTTAAAAAGGGCATTGAAAAGGGCATTGAAAAAGGCATTGAAAAAGGCATCGAGCAAGTAATCGTCGCTTTTTTGAAAAAGAACCCGGATTGGTCTGATGATCGGGTGGCCGAATATTTCGACCTGCCGGTAGGCACTATAAAAAAAGTACGATTGGTATTGGGTGGGTAGGGCTGCCTGAATAACACAACTGTAGGCAGTACCTGGATTTGGCAAGACTGAAGGTTTTGCCGCCCTGTTTTTGAAGGGAGTGATACCGGCTTCGTTTCTTCACGACCTTGGCGTATCACAGCGGCAATGAAGTTGGGCTTGATACCCTCAGCAAAGCAAGTCATGTGGAAAAGCACATGCTGAAAAAGTACCTTGAATACCTCGAAGCGGCATTTCTGATCCGTACCATCAACCGGGTGAGTGAGGATCGGTGCCACAGCCTCAATTTTTTTTGGAAAAACCGTTTGCGCCTCACCTGGGATCAAACCGGCTCTGCCAAGTTGGTACATTATTTCGTCCGCGTTCCTAACAAAACCGCCGCCCCTGCTGGAGAAAAGCGGGGACGGCGGTTTTTTGCCAACGCTGGCAATCAAAAAACCTACTGCTTCAGCACCCGCTGCACCGCAGCGCCGCCGGGGCCTTCCACGTGCAGGAAGAGCATGCCCGGCTTGGTGCGGTCGTTCAGTTCGAGCGTGGCTTCGTTGTAGCCCTGGGCGCGGTCGGACTGTGATGTCTGCAAAACCATGCCTGTCGCATCGGTAAGCGTGATCGTGGTGGTGCCGGGTTCGGGCAGGTAGAAGGTGGCGGTCAGCCGATCCTGCACCGGGTTGGGCCACAGTGACATCAGGCGCAGGCGCTTGCCCGGCGTGGTAGCGAGGGGCTGGTATTTAAGGCTCGCACCCACCTGCTTCAGGTCGCGCAGGTAGGCCTCGGCGGGTGTGATGGCGGAACTGATGCGCACTAATTGGCTAAGTGTGCCGTTGCTCTGGGCTTTGAATACCACCGTGAACGCCCGCAGGTACAGGTCCTTGCCCACCACCGTCGGGTCGAGCATGGCCACGGAATGCCAGGTGGCCGTGACGTGACCTTCGCCGGGCGTGGCCGTGAATTCGGCAGACACCA
>JBEBHD010000379.1:0-2745 GCA_040080915.1 Saprospiraceae bacterium | reverse complement strand
TTTCGGAACGAGACCTTCCAGATTTGCCAAACTCGTTCCGAAAATGTCCAGTAGTGTGGCGGGGGGGCTTGCCGAAATCAGCCCGCACCGTCGTCCGAGTGCATCACCAGCATGGGTAGGCTGCCCGTGATCAATGCCTTTCGTGTGATGCTTCGGTGCAGGAGGGCTTCCCAAAAACTGCGCTGGTGGGTCACGAATATCAACAGCTCGACACGGTGGTACAGCGCGTATTCGAGCAAAGCACCCGTTACGTCGTCGTTGTCTACCATTTTTGCAAAAACAAACGGCTTATCCGAACGGACTTCGGAGTAGTCTATTTCGCGCAGTTTTTGTTCGATATCCAGCCCGTCTTCACCGGCTGAACCCACGTGTGCAAAGTGGATTTGGCTGTCGAAATGGTGCGCAAAATCAACCGCCTCTTGAATACGACGGGAAACCAGAGACTCGAAATTACTGGCGTACAGGATGTTTTTGAAATCCCCGAACTCCGCACCATGAGGGACAAAAAGCACAGGACAGTGTGCATTTTTCGATACCTCAATAGCCACCGACCCAAAAAACTTTTCGGCTACTGCTCCTCGCCCTGTGGTGGCCATGACGACAAGATCGGTGCCCACGGAGTGTTCTTCAATACTTTTGTCCGGAAACCCGTATGTCACCCTGGCACGCAGGCGTGGCCCTTTGTTTTTGAGGGCGTATTCACCGGGCGCGCCGGGCGTTTTTTCAGGAGGCTCCCAAATAACGCCCAGGGTTTGAAGAGTACTCTGGACAAAATCGTTCAGCTCCTGCAGCATCGTTTTTTTATAACTGGACAAAAAGCCGGAGGCGGAAGGGTACTGCCCCTCAAAAATGCTGTCCATCGCATGCATCACTTCAATATCAGCACCCACTTGGGCTGCAATTTTCCAGGCAAAGCGCAGGGCATTGCCAGAGGCTGCGCTCAGGTCAATCGGTACGGTAACAGACTTCAATTGGTACAACTTGCTGTGGTACATCTCATCGTTTGCATTTCGTGATCAAGCATGGCAAATTTGTGTCTTCCAGCCTTTTTGGGTGCATGACGCGCGTCCGATGCGGAGGTGATAGAAGTCAACCGCCGGTAGTGTCCAGTCACTATCTTTGCTGCGTGTTCAACCCCTTCACTCGCCACTCTTAAGTTTATTTTATGAAAAAAATCCTTGTCATTGAGGACAACTCCGATGTCCGCGAAAATTTGGTCGAAATACTGAACCTCGGCGGCTATGAGGTCACCAGCGCAGCAGACGGCAAGGTTGGGGTCGCCAAGGCGCAAACAGAATCGCCTGACCTTATTTTGTGCGATATCATGATGCCCGAATTGGACGGCTACGGGGTGCTGCACATCCTCAGCCGGCAAGCCAAAACCGCCGACATCCCTTTTGTTTTTTTAACGGCCAAAGCAGAAAAAGAAGATTTTCGGCGAGGTATGACGCTCGGTGCCGACGACTACGTCACCAAACCGTTCGACAACATAACACTGCTCCAGACCATCGAGGCGCGGCTGGCCAAAAGCGAACGCTTGCGGGATGCCTCGTCCAAGCACAGCGGAACGCTGGAGCATTTTATTGACGAAGCCCGCGCCGGGGAAGCGATCAAGCACCTTTCGGAAAACCGCGAAATGCGGCATTACCGAAAGAAAGACCCGATCTTCCGGGAAGGCGAAAACCCGCGCTGGCTGTATTATGTGGAAAGCGGCAAAGTCAAGCTGTTCAAGACCAGCGATGACGGGCGCGAACTGATCGTGAAAATAGCCCAGGCAGGTGATTTTTTGGGTTTTTTGCCCCTTTTCGGCGACAGGAGCTACCCCGAAAGCGCCACCGCGCTGGAGGATTGCACCATCAAATTACTGCCCAAACAGGATTTCATTGCCCTTGTCTTCGGCCACCGCGACGTGAACGCCCGGTTCATCAAAATGCTCGCCGGGCACATCGCCGAACGAGAACAACAGCTCATCGAACTGGCTTACAACTCCGTGCGAAAACGTGTGGCAGGAGCACTGGTACGGCTTTGCGACCAGACCAAGGAAAACAACATCCACCTGTTCCGCGAAGACTTGGCCTCCATCGCCGGCACTGCCAAGGAAACACTCATCCGCACCCTCACTGATTTTAAAAACGAAGGCCTTATCGAAGTGAAAGACAGCGTGGTGGTGGTGGTAAAATTAGAGAAACTACGGGATTTGCCGAACTAACACGCGGCCTTGCCCGCTCAATGGCATTCCAATCCCGCCTTGGGCACTGCCGTTTCAAAAAGAGACAAGTCCACATGCAGGCCGCGCTGCAAGAGCAGGCAACCCGCCAAGATCAACAAGGCCGGTTGCACGACCCGAATTTTTTGCCGCACTGCGCCCCGGAACGTGTGCCCCAGTGCGCTTGCGACAAAAAGCAGGGGCAATGTTCCCGCCCCGAAAGCAGCCATGAACAGCCCGCCCTCCAATCCAGCAGTAGTGGCCACCGACCCGGCCAGAGCCACATAGACCATTCCGCAGGGCAGCAGGCCGTTCAGCATGCCCATCGAAAAGTACGCCCGCCCGGAATGCTGCCGAAGTAACCGCCCCATCTGCTGTTTCACCGCTTCGGTCCATGTACCGAAGCCCGGCAACGCGGCCATGAAGCGCTCAAAACGCCCGGCAAAAAAGGCCATTCCGAGCATGAAAACACCGGCCGCTACGGACAATGCCTGCTGAAGTCCTGCCAGAGCGACACCTTTCCCGCCCAGCCCAAAAAG
>JBEBHD010000378.1:0-2745 GCA_040080915.1 Saprospiraceae bacterium | reverse complement strand
GCGGTTGGCGCGGGGTCAAAAGACCCACGCAAGGCGTTCCAGAAATGAACGGTTCTTTTTATACTTCGCGCTGCGAGGTTTTGTGCATGGCCTTCGTCCTACTATTTTGATTGCAGCGCTCAGCATGACAAAAACAGCCTCTCTCAGACCAAAACGAGGTGGATTTTTTTGCCCAGATGCTCCACCGTTTCCCGTTGGCCGACGGCTTCTGGGTTGTCCATTTTTCTGCGGAAGACCATGAGGTAGCCTTCGTTGACGCTCATCCGTTCGGCGTACTTGCCGATCTGGTCGAGCGCTTTTTCGCGCTTGAAGTTTTGGGCGGTTTTGAGTTCAAAAATGAATTTCTCCCCCGCAAAATGGATGGTCAGGTCAATGAAACCGCGCCCGGCGGCGTACTCGCGGCGGATGTAGCCTCCCCCGTTGACAATGCGCTGCAACCAGGCCATGAAGGCCAAATGGTAGGTCGCTTCGGGATAAAGGCGTTTTTGCGGCAGCATTTCGCTGTTCTCCCGGTAAAACTCGTAGAACTCGTCGAGCACTTTTTCGATGTCCAACTTGCCGTCCGGGCGGACGAACCATACCGGGTCAACGGGCAGCACCTCTTGATGCACCTTGCTCAATTCGCGGGGCAGCACTTCGCGGTAAATCGGGTTGGCGACGGCAAGCCCCTGGGGAGTTTTGACGACCAAGCCCAAGTCCTTGACGTATTGAACATCGTCGGCTGGGGCGGCGGCCAATTTTTCCAAATCCCCGCTCCCGATGATGATGTCCATGATTTTGGCGACGCGCGGCTCGGTGAGTTTTTCCTGCAAGTTGTCGAGGTGTACGTCGCGGCGCTGGATGAGGATTTCGATGGCCTGGCGCACGTCGTCCGGGATGATGGTTCGGCCTTCGGGCTGTACTTTATGTTGGTTGAAACAGAGTTCACGCCCGATGGCGTTGACCAACCAGGGTTGCCCTTGCGTTTGTTCAAGAATCAGGTCTAAGGCTTCTTCCGTAAAAACTTGACCGGTCGCGGCGGTGTGCCGGGCGTACAGTTCCCGCACTTCCTCCGGGCTGAAATTGAGCATGGTCAAGGATTCGTCCTTGATGTTGAAGGCCGAGCCGCCGAGCACGTAGCGTTTTTCTCTGTCGGAGTAGATGCGGTAGTCGCGCAGATCGCGCAGGCCGATGAGCGCGATGGAATGGGGAAAACTTTTGGGGCGGTTGTTGTAGCCGCTGCGCACCTGGCGCAGCAGCGAGAGCAGAGAATCGCCGATGAGCGAATCGGCCTCGTCAATAAAAAGCACGAGCGGTTTGGGCAGTTCGGTACACCAGGTGGACAGGAAATCGCTCATGCCGTCCTGCATCGAAACGACCTGGAAACATTGGGGCGAAGGCTGGTATTCCTTCGGCAGATAGTGCCGGGCATGGCGGGCGATGGAACTCAGAAACACCTCGTTGGCGGCTTCCACGTTGTTGTGCATGGGCTGCGCGTTCTCCACGTTGACGTAGAGCGCGATGTATTTCCCCTCTTCGTTCAGGGCGTTCATCAAGGCGATGATGGTCGTGGATTTCCCCATTTGCCGGGGGGCGTGCAGGATGAAGTATTTTTTGCCATCCACCAATTCCCGCACGGTTTTCAACCGGACAAGCGGGTCAACCATGTAATGGTCTTCGGGAACGCAGGGCCCGGAGGTGTTGAAAAATTTTTTCATGCCGCAAAGATAGGCCAAAAGTGGGGTTGCCAGATTGGCCCTTGACACTGGCCGGATGCCCCACAGACCGCGTTTCCGCTCGCTTTTTGAAAAGGCTCCTCCGACATTTTTCAAGCGCATTTTGGCGCCCCGCCTGCCGGGCTTTTGCGGCAAAACCCGCCAAAACCCGCCGCGACCCCCAAAAATGTCCAGTTTACCACATAAGATTGTCCAGTTTACCACACATCAGGTTATCGTCCTTTGTGCCGACAAAGACACTAACCGGGCCATCCGCTTCCAAAAACTTTCGGATGTACCCGGCTCGGCGATTTTTTTAATCCTATTCCTCACATTCTCGCATTTTCTCAAACATGAAGTCAATCTACCCGTACTCCCGTGCCCCAAAGCGCACCCGCCAAAACGCCCCGGCGCAGCCCGACAACCATGCCGCGCCGAGCCTCGCAAGATTTGCCGCGCTGCTCGCGCTGCTTTTCCTCGCTCAAATTTCGTGGGCAACGACTTACACCGTCAGCAACACCAACAACACCGGCGCAGGCTCCCTCCGCCAGGCCATCACCGATGCCAACGCCAACCCGGGCGCAGACATCATTGATTTTTCGGTCGCCGGCACACTCACCCTCGCTTCGGCACTGCCGAGCATCACGCAGGAATTGACGATAGACGGCACGACGGCTCCCGGCTACACGGTGGCCACGCCGACTTTCATCATTGACGGCAACTTTACGGTGTTCACCGCCACCAACCCGGTGGCACTGACCATCAAGGGGCTGGATGTGAGCAAGTCCGGTACGCGAGGAGGAACGGGATTCAGCATCACGGCTGCTACGGGCACGGTCGTCATTCAAAACTGCAAGGCAAGAAACCGCAACATCGGTCTCAATTGCACTGGCAACGCCAACTGGACGGTCACCAACAACGACCTGACCACTTCCGGGCAGAACAGCAACAGCCCTGCGCTGCGGTTTCAAAGTGTAACGACCGGCACGATTGCCGCATCGGACAACCTGTTCGGCGGCACGGGTGCCAATTCTGCCTTGCGCCTGCAATC
>JBEBHD010000204.1:0-10389 GCA_040080915.1 Saprospiraceae bacterium | reverse complement strand
GTTCAATGTTCAATGACCAATGTTCAATGTACATTTCCCCCTCACACCACCGTCCCGTACCGCTTCCCCTGTCCCGTCATTTTGATCAAATAATTCAACCGTTTTTGTGACTCCTCGCGGCGGCTGTCGCTGCGTACTTCGGTGATCCAGCCGATCTTGAGGCGGCGGTAATTGTTCGGAAACTGCCGGAAGATTTCCCACACGACCGGGTCGGCACGCAGTTGCTCTTCGATCCAATCTGGAATAACCAAGGGGTCGTCTGGTGACCCGATCTGGTCGCGGATGGGTTCGATGCCGGCTGGTGTCATCAGGCCGTTGGCCTGGAGTTTCCATACGCGCTGGCGGTTCAGTTCGGACAGGAAGGTTTTTTTCTTGCGGGGCGTGATGCGCTGCACGGCGCTTTCCGGGTCGTACTTTTTGATCACGCCGTCAATCCAGCCAAAGCACAGGCATTCCTCCACCATATCGTCGTAGGGCAGGGTCGGCTTTTGGGCAGATTTGAGGAACTTCCGAACCCAGACCTCTTTCTTGGTTTGGTGGTGGATTTCGAGCCAGGCGCGCCACTCGTTGCGGTCGAGCGGGTAAAAAACTTCGGTGATTTCCATGTTACACGAAGGGCAGTTTCACGACAGTGGCTTCCAGTTTTTTGCTGCCAGCCACGACTATGATCTTGCTGCCGGTTTCAGCAAACTTGCTTTTCACATACCCCATGCCGATGGGCTGGTCGAGTGTTGGTGAGTGCGTGCCGGAGGTGACGACCCCGATCTTGGCACCTCGGCGGCTTTCGATCTCGTAATCGTGGCGCGGTACCCGGCGCTCGTTTAGAACAAATGCCACCAGTTTGCGCTTCGCGCCCTCGGCCTTTTGTTTTTGAAAGCGCTCCTTGGACGGGAAATCGGCGCTTTTGTTGAGTTTGGTGATCCAGCCGAGGCCGGCTTCGATGGGACTGGTTTTGTCGTTGATGTCGTTGCCGTACAGGCAGAAGCCTTTTTCGAGGCGCAAGGTGTCGCGTGCGCCGAGGCCCACGGGCTTGATGTCCCATTTTGCACCGTTGGCAAATACCTTGTCCCAAATCTTGGCAATGTCGCGGTTGCGGGCGTAAATCTCGAAACCGCCTGCGCCGGTGTAGCCTGTGGCCGATACGATCACGTTGTTGCAGCCCGCAAACCGCCCGCGCCGGAAGTTGTAGTACTTGATTTCGGCAAGCGGAATTTGTGTCAGTTTTTGAAGCGCCTCGGCGGCTTTTGGGCCTTGCACGGCGATGAGGCCGGTTTTGGACGAGATGTTCTGCATCTTCACGTCGAAGCTGCGGGCGAGGCGCTTGAGCCAGCGCCAATCCTTGGTTTCGTTGGAGGCGTTCACCACGAGCATGTAGGTCTGCACACCGGCTTCGGTCATTTCGGCCACGTCGTCGAGGCGGTACACGAGCAGATCGTCCACGATTCCGCCTTTTTTGTTGGGCAGGCAGGAGTACTGCACCTCGCCGGGTTCCAGTTTGCTCACATCGTTGGAGGTGGCGCTTTGCAAAAATGCCGTGGCTTCCCGGCCCTTCACGATGAACTCGCCCATGTGGCTGACATCAAACACGCCGACATTGTTGCGCACGGCATGGTGTTCGTCCGTGATGGTGGTATACGAAATGGGCATGTTGTAGCCGGCAAACTCGGCCATTTTGGCGCCCAGCGCCAGGTGTTTTTCCGTAAGTGGTGTTGACTTCATTTTTTAAAATATGAGTATTTTGTCTGTACAGAGTAGTTCGTTTGTTGTGCTGTGTACTTGCAAAAAGTAGGTGCCGGGTAGGGTAGGGGCTGTCTTTTCCGATTTCGAGGACTTGCAAAACCGCCCGGCAGTATCCCACAGGATCAGGTTGGGTTCTCCCGGAATTTCTTTTGAAAAATGGATCGGCATCCCGGCTTGGAGTGGGTTGGGCGACACGCCGCACGGCAATTTTTTGCCTTGACCCGGCTCGCGGGTTGGCAAAAAAACTGGCGGAAGCCATTGCGCCACCTCGAACCCGTACAGCCTCGGCGATACTGTGATGGAAGTGCCGAAGATGGTCACGGTCAGTTCTTCATTCGAGATGTAGCCGCTGCCGTTGTTTCGAAAACAAATCCCTTCCACTTGGCCCAGCAACGGTGCCAGCCCCAGCCCAATGCGGCGTTTGTTTCCGTTGAAAAACAAGCCGTTGGCGTGATCGAACAGCAGCCAGGTGAACAAGGCTCCGTTGTCGGTGCGGTAACCAAGCAACAGCACCACACCCGTGGCAGAAACTGCAGTGCCGGTGACGAGGCCGTCGGCAGGCAGGGTTTCGCGCTTACGGGCGAGGTGGGAACCGGCGGTGGCCGGGAGCACGTAATGCACCGTTTGTTGCCCTGTCCAATCTTTGGTGAACAGGTGCAGGGAATCGTTCCGCCAGAGCATGGCTTCGCAATCGAACCGGGTATTGTTGGTGCCTTGCGGCGAAAAATCCGTCTGGTCTTCGTAAGAAAATGTGATCGTTTCGACAGCACCGGCTGGCACAGTGACATCAGTGCCGGGTGGGATGGCCGCAAGCGGGAATTTGTAAATCGTCAAATCGGTGCGGTTCCCGTTGGCGTTGTTCCCGAAGTCGCCGATGTAAAAAAATGCCCCGTCGAAGGTCAGGTCTTCCCAATCCACGTTGGCGGCCCCGCCGATGGTCACCGTTTGGTGGATGGTGTTGGTGAGTGAGTCAATTTGATACAAGTGCGGGCTGTTTCCGCCGTCGTTGTGTGTCCACAGCCTGCCGCCCGCCATGATGAGGCCAGAGGTTTCTTTCACCGTACCGGAGAGGGGTGTTTTGGTCGCTGGCGCGTAATTGGTGGCGGGGTACAGGCAACTGCCATCGTTTGAAACAGCGACGGGATCGAAGTTCAGGGCCTGCGGATCAGGGCAGCCAGACTGGGCGGATGTGGCACCAGCAAAGTGGCAGAAAAACAGAAGAACAACGAGACGCATGTTAAGTACAATGTGCTAATTATATCTCGCACCGCAAGGTGCGAAGCTGCTTTTGTCATACGGAGCGCTGCTAATCAAAATAGTAGGCCGAAGGCCATTCGCAAAACCTCGCAGCGCGAGGTATAGCCTATGCCTACCCGGTAGCCGCTGGTTTTTGTCCGCCCTGCCCGCGCTTTCGCTTTCGGTGGCGCTTGTTTGGGACTTCGTTCTTGGAATTACTGTTGTTTGGCCGCCCTTCGGGTTTTCGTCCTCCATTTTTGTTGCCGCCAGGCCTGTGGCCTCCGCTTGGCCGCCCGCCGCCGCGAGTGGGTTCGGGGTTCAGTTTGGGCGCGTAATCGGGCGTTTTTCCGATGGATTCGGGCACAGGAAGTTTTTCCACCTGACTGCCGATGAGTTCTTCGATGCGCTGGAAACGGCGTTGGTCGCTGGGGCCGATGAGCGTGATGGCCGCGCCCTCGCGGGCGGCGCGGGCGGTGCGGCCCACGCGGTGGACGTAGTCCTCGGCATCCTGCGGCACGTCGTAGTTCACCACGAGGTCAATACCGTCAATGTCAATGCCGCGGCTGAGTACATCGGTTGCCACGAGCAGGTCTATCTGGCGGTTTCGGAACGCGAGCATGACCTTTTCGCGGTCAGTTTGTTCTAAGTCGCTGCTGATCATGCCTACGGTCAGGTTTTTCGGCTTGAGTTTCTGGTAGAGTTTGGTCACGGCCTGTTTGGTGCTGCTGAACACGAGAATCCGCTGGCCGGTGCGGTCTTTGAGGATTTCCTGTAGCAGCGACAGTTTTTGCTCGTCATGCACGACGAAGGCTCCTTGTCGCACGCCTTCGGCGGGTTTGGACAGGGCGATGTTCACCGTGACCGGGTCGCGCAGGAGGGATTTGGCTAGTTTCATCACCCCTTGGGGCATGGTGGCGGAAAAGAGCAGGTTTTGTCGGTCAGGGTTCAGCGTGTTGATGATCTTGTTCAGGTCGGGCATGAAACCCATGTCGAGCATCCGATCGGCCTCGTCGAGCACGAGGAAGCGCAGTTTGGAAAAATTTACATAGCCCATGTTGAGGTGGGCGATAAGCCTGCCGGGCGTAGCGATGATGAGTTCGGCACCTTTGCTGAGTGCCTGACGCTCTTGGCTGAACTCGCTGCCGCCGCTGCCGCCATATACCGCGATGCAGGAGATGCCGGTGAAATAGGAGTACGCCTCCACGGCCTGATCAATTTGCATGGCCAGTTCGCGGGTGGGCACCACGACCAGGGCTTTGGTTGTGTTGTCTTCCGGCATATCGAGGATCATATCGAGGATGGGCAGGATGAACGCCGCCGTTTTGCCGGTTCCCGTTTGTGCAATGCCGATCAGGTCCTTGCCCTCCAAAATGAGTGGGATGGCCTGCTCCTGAATCGGTGTGGCTTTTTTGAAATTGAGGCTTTCGATGCCGTCAAGGAGGTCGGGGTGGAAATCAAATTCGGTAAATTCCATTTTGTTGGTTGAATAATGAAGGCAAACCTCACTGTCCCAGTAGGATCGGTGCGGCCTTGCCGTTGCCCATGATGATGACTTTGGCGTTGGGCGACGTGACCAATTCCTTTTGTACTTTGATTTGCTCGTACTGAATCAGTTTGTCGGTCAATGTGGAAGTCAGGATGCGCTGGTAGTCGGCGATACCTTGGGCTTCCACCCGTTTGCGGTCGGCCTCCTGGCGTTCTTTGTCGAGAACGAATTTCATTTTCTGCGCTTCCTGCTCGGCGTTTATCTTGGACTCGATGGTTTGCTTCACCGATTCGGGCAGTTGGATGTTTCGGATGAGCAGGTTTTCGAGCACGATGCCGCGGGCGGCAAATTCCTTCTCGATAGATTGGAATATTTTCTGCTGAAACTCTTCCCGCTTGGTGGAGTACAGCGCCACAGCGTCGTAAAAGACGGCGTTGTCGCGGATTTTCGTACGGGAAACCGGGCGGACGATCACGTCTTTTATGTCGCGGCCAATGCTGCGCAAAATGTCCGGGCTTTTCTCCGGCACGATGTGGTACAGCACCGACAGGTCAATGACCACTTCCAAACCATCGGCAGTGAGCACGCGGATGGCATCGTCGCCCTCCTGGTCGCCCTCGTCGTGTACGGCGGACATGGTGTAGTTCTGGGTTTTTACATCATAGTCCACCACATCAACCATGGGATTCACCATGTTCAGGCCTTCGGTCAGGATGCCGGGCTGCACTTTTCCGAACAGGGTTTGCACACCCACGGTGCCGGGTGGGATTTGTACAAAACAGGCGGTCAATAACCCAAGCACAATCAGAGCAATACCGATGATGCGGCCGGTTTTGCCGATGCTGCCGAGGTTGGGGTTTGCCTTGCCAATGGTCGTGGTAACGCCGATGATGATGAGACCGATAACTGCGAAGAACATGGTGAAAGTTGGTTAGTGAATATAATAGTGTTATTAAATTGCGCTTGCGAATTGACGCAGCATGCGCACATCATTTTCGAACAAAAACCGGATATCCGGTATATTGAACAACCGCAGCGCTTGCCGCTCAATGCCCATGCCGAAGGCAAAACCCGAATACCGGCGGCTGTCAATGCCGCAATTTTCGAGTACTTGGGGGTCTACCATCCCGCAGCCGAGTATTTCGAGCCAGCCGGTTCCCTTGGTGAGGCGGTAGTTTTCCTCGGTGTCGGTGCCGAGCCACACGTCCATCTCGGCGCTTGGTTCCGTGAACGGGAAAAACGATGGCCGCAAACGGATTTTGGGTGCGCCAAACATCTCCTGCGCAAAGTACAACAAAGTTTGTTTCATGTCGGCAAACGACACACCCTCGTCAATGTACAATCCCTCCACTTGGTGGAACTGCGCGTGCGAGCGCGCCGAAATGGTTTCGTTGCGGTATACCCTGCCCGGTGCGATGATACGGATGGGCGGTTTGCGGGTGGTCATCACGCGGGCCTGCACGTTGCTGGTGTGCGTGCGCAGGAGCATGCCGGGCGCGTCCACCACATAAAACGTGTCCTGCATATCACGGGCGGGGTGGTCTTCCGGCGTGTTCATGGCCGTGAAATTGTACCAGTCGTGTTCGATTTCCGGGCCATCGGCCACGGCAAATCCAATACGCCGGAAAATTTCAATAATGCGGTTCATCGTAATGGCGATGGGGTGGCGGGCGCCAAGCGACAAGGGTTCACCGGGTGCCGTCAGGTCGAATGCTTGTGCAGTGGCTTGCTCGGCATGCGCTTCCAAGGCGGCTTTTGTTTCCTGAAACTTGGTCTCTGCGCTCTCCTTGAGCGCGTTGACCAACTGGCCGTATTCGCGTTTGCGCTCGTTGGGCACGTTTCGCATTTCCTCCATCAACGCCTTGATGAGGCCTTTGGAACCGAGGTAGTGGATGCGGAATGTTTCGAGTGCCTCAGGGGTGGTGGGGGCCTCGGTGTTTAGCGCTGCTTGCGCTTCTCGGACTTCGATAAAAATGTCGGACACGACTGTTTTGGAATGATGAATGATGAATTGGACGTACCACTGTGGGCCTGGTTCAGGAGAGTGTAGCGAAAGGGATGCTGCTTGGTCGGCGGAGGTTGGCCAACAGGCGGTCAACCTGCTGAACTACCTCGTTCGGGTTTCCGGCATAAACGATACCATGAAAAGAGGTCAAGGGAGTCCCTTCAAGTGGCCTAATACTGTCCAAATAGATTGGAATGATGCGTTTTACAGGTTTGGAATGCAGGGCCATTTTTACTTCTACTTCATTGAAGTAGGTATTGAAGAGTGAATTTTCACTGACAAAGAACAAAACGATGTCAGATGCAGACAAGTGTTTTTTGATCTCGCTGTCCCATTCATCTCCGGGCAGAATCATCGAATCGTCCCAAACGCCAATTTCATACTTCCCTTGTAGTTTTCGGAGGCCATCAACGATTGGCATTACTACGTCATCATCGCTGGGAACTTTGGAAACATAAATCAAAAACGGGGCATTTGTGATCTCCATTTGAACATCCTCGGCAGATAGGTTGATCTCAACGGTTTCCAACTTAAAGTTGTACTGTTTTTGGTAACTGCGTACAAAGCCGTCCCGTTCGTTCAAAAAACGTAGTGTATCCTCCAGCCCGCTTGCAATCAATGCAGCCAGATTTTCAAACGCATATCCTAACCCGCCCTTGTCGTCCATGCCCTGCTCAATGACGGGCAGTTTTTCACCGTAACTGAAATACGGGACGTAGGGCAGTTTGGTGTGTTCGATAAACTTGGCGGGCGAAACACCGGCGGGCAGCCAGTCGGCATAGTAGTGCGCGAGTTCGCGGGCGAAGCGTTCGGTCCACTCCTGAGAAATTTTGAATTCGGTGTTCGAGTCAATGCGTGTGGGCACAGGCAGTATCTTGAGTCGTTTGCGGGCCACGGGCAGGTTTTGCTGACCTTCACGGGCGCTATCGGCGATAAACTTGATGCCCTTCAAGCCCTGTTCGGTTGGGGTAAAAAGCAGCACGAGCATATCGGGCATCTGGATCGTGCAGATACCGCCCACGTCCGTCACGCCGGTGCGGCTGTCCACCAGAACGAAATCATATTCACTTTTCAGGGCATTCCGCAGTGCTTCCACGACCTTGCCGCCTTCGTGCTCGTCGTAGAACTTGCTGATGTCGAACGCGCGAAGTTTTTTGAAATAATCGGCATCGCGTTTTCCGGCGGGCATGAGGTGGATTGGTTCCCGACTCAGCGGTGTTTTGATGGCAGTAACGTAGTCTTGCCAGTCAATTTTTTTGCCGTTTTGTTGTGCTGCCGTGAGGTATTCCAGTATACCGTTTTTGTCTGAGATGGCTGGCACATCGGCGTGCTCGCGAAAGAAGTTTTCGAGGCCTGGTGCCTCGAGATCCCAATCAATCATCAGTGTTTTGAACCCCCAACTCGACAAAAGCACGGCCACATTGGCCATTGCCATGGAGCGGCCCACGCCGCCTTTGTACGAGTAAAAAGTGATGATTTGTCCCATGAAGGATCAGGTATTGCGTGGTAGTGAGATTTTGAGGTCTTCGTCCAACAGCAGGTTGTGTAAGGGAAGATCTAGCCAAGTGTCGTTCAGCCAGGTTGCATCCCATTGTGGTGCGGCTTTCATTGCTTTTGCCACGGAGGCTACCCAATCCTTGAGTTTTTCCTGAAATTCGAAATACCGGGCGGAGTCCAAAAACCCTTTTCCGGTGTGGTAATATTCATGGCAGGAAAAGTACTGGAGTGCCTTGGCTGGCTGAGGGAAGTGGTTGCCGTCCCAAATGACGAACGGTACGATCAGGCTCTTGGGCTTGGCTACCAACTGCTCTTGGCGGTGGTACAGCACAGAAAACTCACGGACGCACCACTCGGACTGAAAGTAGGATGGCATCAACACGGGCACGAGGCATCTGGATTTTGCCAAGGCCACTTTCAATGTGTCCTCCCAATAGTCGCCGCCCTCAATGCCCTGCTCGTCCAAAAAAATCTTCAGATTTTTTTTCCCGGACTCTTCTCGAAGATACGACTCGAACTTGGGTAAAAAAATGTTTTGCGTCCACTCTTTCGGGTCGCTCTCGCGGCGGTAACTGATGAACACGTCGTACTCGTAGGCCATGCGGAGGTTTTGTCTTAGAAGCGTGCAAAGGTATGCCTTTTTTGTACGCAATGAACCCTCTTTTTGCCTGCTATTTACAGGTCTTGCGCCGTGTGTCTATGATGTACTGTATTTTCCACTGGCCACCGATCTTGACCAACTGGAATGAGTTGGTACCGCAGTGCGAGAACGCGCCGTTGAGGAAAAACTCATAGGGTGTCCACACGCTGGCCAGGGCTTCTTCCACGTGTACGGCCCCGAACTTGATGCGCTCGTCCAGTGTGTTTTTCGAAGGTGTGCCCACCTGGCGTACGAATGCCCGGAAATCTTCCGTGCGCACGGAACGGTTGCCCTGTTTATCTACCGCTACGGTTTGCAGCATGGGCGATTCGGTGCAAGCGGCGAGCAAAAGGGTACTGTCAGCAGTTGACATACCACGGAAGAACTGCTCAATGACAGCCTTGACGGCCGCCTTTTCATTTTTTTGGGCGATAGCCCAAAATGGTGCCGCGAGGGCGGCAAGTAATGCGAGTGTTCGGAACAAAATCATGTGTATTGAGTTGTTTTGGCCAAAAGTGGGCAGAGGTGCGGGTCTGTTTTGGGTTTTTCGATGAAATTTAGAACCGGAGTGCTTTTGGTTGTTCTGGGCAGCACTTGTGCCAAACCGCTGTACCTTGCACCGCGTTTTTACTTTTGAAAAATGATGCCAGATATATTCGAGTCCGCTATCCAGTCTGAGACCCCCGTCCTGCTCGACTTCCACGCTACCTGGTGCGGCCCATGCCGGGCCATGTCGCCAATACTGGACGAACTGCAGTCCGATCTTGGCGATCGGGTGCGCATCGTGAAAATAGACGTGGACGAATACACCGACCTCGCCGTTCGGCTGCGGGTGATGGGTGTGCCCACCTTCATGCTGTACCGGAACGGGCAAGAACTGTGGCGACAGCCGGGGGTATTGACAAAAGAATCGCTGCAAGCCATAATTGAAGCGGCAGAAAAATCATGAACACGAAAACTTTTTTTACTGGCAGTGCCGCAACGCTGCTCCTTTTTTTTACCGGCTGCGGTGCCGAGGTGGACAATGCCAAAGCGAACCGCCCAGAAACCGTCGGCCCACCGGCACGGCGGGAGGTGGTCATCGGGCCAGCACGGGCTGCCGAGACTGGTCCGCCCCGACAAACCGAGCAGCCGGTTTCTGATTCCGCCCCCGAAGCGTACGGAGTAGCCTATTTGATGGGAAAATTCGACCCGACCAAGCATCCCGATTTTGTGCTGGTGAGTAAACCATATACCGACCGCCCGGGCATGCTGCTTCGCCGGGAAGCATTCGAGGCGTTCAAAAAAATGTGGGATGCTGCTCACGCTGATGGCGTCCATCTGAAGATCATCTCTTCCACCCGTACGTTTTTGCAACAAAAAGCCATTTGGGAGGCGAAATGGGCGCGGTTTGCCAAGGACGCGCCTGCGCCTCAAGCACGAGCAAAAAAAATCTTGGAATACTCGGCTATGCCTGGTGCCTCGCGCCACCATTGGGGTGCCGACATGGACCTGAATGACCTGAACAACCCGGCTTTCGAACAAAACGGCACACATGCAGGTGTGTACGAGTGGCTGCAAAAAAATGCCCACCACTTTGGCTACTGCCAGCCCTACACGCCCATGGGCAGCGATCGTCCGCATGGCTATAATGAAGAAAAATGGCACTGGTCGTACACCCCGCTGTCAGCCCCCATGCTGGAATCCTACACCCGCCAAATCAACGATCCCGATATCACCGGCTTCCTCGGTGCCGAAACAGCCCAACGCATCGGAATCGTTCAACACTACGTCCAAGGCATCAAC
>JBEBHD010000203.1:0-10463 GCA_040080915.1 Saprospiraceae bacterium | reverse complement strand
GTGATCGCGATGATCGCAACTTGCAAAACCGAAACCGGGACGAGCGCAACCCGCAAAATCGAAACGACCGCGACCAGCCAGCCCGCAGTGACCGCAACCAGCCAAACCCCGCAAATCGCGACGACCGCAACCAGTCCAACTCGCAAAACCGCGACGACCGCGACCAACCAGCCCGCAACCAGCCTAATACGCAAAGTCGCGACGACCGCGACCAACCGGCCCGCGACCGCAACCAGCGCAACCAACCTAACCGCGACGACCGAAACCCGCAAAACCGCGACCGCAACGACCGCAACCGCCGCGATTTCCGCGACCGCAACCGCTCCGGAAACCCCAATCTCGTGGACCCCGATGCCGCCAAACTGAACACCGCAGAGGAGGAGGATTTCCTCACGGCACCCTTGGGCGAGGACGATGATGACATGATGGTGGCCCGCACCTCCGTCCCGAACAATGACAACCAAGACCCGCGTGCCAGCCAGCAACGTCAGGAAGAACAAGTGGTCATGCCCAACATCGAACGATTCGATGTAGAATTGGACGGTATCATTGAGGGAGAAGGCACCTTGGAAATGATGCCGGACGGGTACGGCTTCCTCCGCTCGCCCGACTACAGCTACACCAGCAGCCCCGACGATATATATGTGTCGCCTTCCCAAGTCAAACTTTTTGGCTTGCGCACCGGCGACACCGTGAACGGTGCTATCCGCCCCCCAAAAGAAGGCGAAAAATACTTCGCCCTGCTCAAGGTCAGCCGCATCAACGGATTCGACCCCAAGGACGTGCGCGACCGCGTGCCCTTCGACTACCTCACACCGCTATTCCCGACCCAAAAGTTCAACCTGCTGACCAGCCCAACCGGACGCGACTTCGGCAACCGCATCATCGAACTGTTCACGCCGCTCGGCAAAGGCCAGCGCGGCCTCATCGTGGCACAACCCAAAACGGGAAAAACCTTCCTGCTCAAGGACATCGCCAACGCCATCACTAAAAACCACCCGGAGTGCTATGTCATTATCCTGCTCATTGACGAGCGCCCCGAGGAGGTGACCGACATGCGCCGCAGCGTAAAGGCCGAAGTGGTGGCCTCCACCTTCGACGAGGCCGCCGACAACCACGTTCGCTTGGCCAACATCGTGCTGGAAAAATCCAAGCGCATGGTGGAGTGCGGGCACCACGTCGTCATCCTGCTCGACTCCATCACCCGTATGGCCCGCGCCTACAACACTGTTGCTCCCGCATCCGGCAAGGTACTTTCCGGTGGTGTGGAAGCCACGGCCCTGCAAAAGCCCAAAAAATTCTTTGGTGCCGCACGAGCCATAGAAAACGGCGGCTCACTAACCATCCTCGCCACGGCGCTCATTGACACCGGCTCCAAAATGGACCAGGTCATTTTCGAGGAATTCAAGGGAACCGGCAACATGGAACTACAGCTCGACCGCAATCTGGCCAACCGCCGCCTCTACCCGAGCATTGACCTGACCAAGTCGAGCACACGCCGCGAGGAACTACTGTTGGACAAAGACACCCTTCAGCGTATGTTCATCATCCGAAACCACCTCGCCGACATGAAACCGGAAGAGGCCATGGAGTTTATGAAAAAACAGATGATGCACTCCACCAGCAACGAGGAGTTCTTGGAGTCCATCAACCGTTGATCGACATTTTTTTGCAACTAACAACCAAAGGACAGCCAATGCTGGCGGCCACGGTGCTTTTGTTGCCGTTGGTCTAAACACGCAGATCGGCACAGCACCGTCCGCAAACAAGGCACTATTTTCGCTGCTCGAAATTTTTCCCGCTACTGCTCTGCGGGTACCGACCGATTGCGTGTTTTGTTCTGGTTTATGCAAAAACTACTGTCGCAATGCGCCTGCTCTACTCTGTATGCTTACTGCTGGCCCCGTTATGGGGCAACAAAATGACTGGTGTCATCAAGGCTCCACCCGTGCAAAACCTCATGGGCATTGACGTGTCCCACCACCAACAGCGCATTGACTGGGCGACCGTCGCCCAAAAAAACGACCTGCACTTCGCGTTCGTCAAAGCCACTGAGGGCAGCGATCATTTGGACAGCCTGTTCTGCACAAACTGGGAAATGTTGCAAAAAATGGGCATCCGCCGCGGAGCTTACCACTACTTCCGATCCTATGGCTGCGGGCACGATCAGGCGTTACATTTCCTGCAAACCGTGGAGCTCGCCCCCGGCGACTTGGCCCCCGTGCTTGATCTGGAAACCACCGACAAGATGCCTGTCGAGATCATGCTCGAAGAAGCCCGCGTTTGGCTCCAAACCGTGGAGCGCAGCCTCAACGTGCGGCCCATCATCTACACCAACCAGCATTTTTACGAAACCTACCTCGCTGGCATTTTTGATAACTATCCCCTGTGGATCGCCAGGTACTCCGACAACGAGCCAAACCTAAGCAACGGTGCAGCCTGGCGGTTTTGGCAGTACTCCGAAAAAGGCTGCGTTCAGGGTATTTCCCAGCAGGTGGACCTCAACGTTTTTCGCGGCACGCCGCAAATGCTCGACCGCTTGAGCTGGTTCCCGTCCGAGGCCTTGCCGATGCCGCACAATGCTACTGCGGCTCCTTAGAGCGTGTTTAAATTTCAATCGCCGGGCTGCAATCGGCGAATTTTGCTTCATGCTGCGTTGATGTTTTCGCCGTAGGCACCCGGCTACGGCTGCAAATTTCGCCTTGCCTGAAACAAAATTCACTCGCTTTCGCCTCGGCACTGAAATTTATACCTCGCGCCGCAAGGTGCGAAGCCGCTTTTGTCATACTGAGCGCTGCTAATCAAAATATTAGGCCGAAGGCCATGCACAAAACCTTGCAGCGCGAAGTATACATGATTGCAGATTGATGAAGTGGCTGCGTGTGGTTCAAGGCTGGAGGACAAGGCGGAAACCGGTGGGATATTTTCGGAAATTGGGCTTGTTGCTCGCCCGGCAGGCGATGCGACAACTTTTGGGGGCGGTGCTCCAGCCGCCGCCTCGGTACACGCGGGCGGCAGCTCGTTTGGAGCCGTTGATCCATGCCGAGCCGTCGGCAGGCGTGCCAGTGTAGTTGCCGTGCCAGTCGTCCTCCACCCATTCCCACACATTGCCGCTCATGTCGTGGATGCCCAGTTCGTTAGCCTTGAGTGTGCCCACCGGTCGTATCGTTTTTCGATTGCCAGATTGTGTCGGTTCAGCATTTTCTTCGCACCAGGCCACCTCCACGAGTGTGTTGCTGCCGCTGTACAGATAGCCCCGCGATTGGTTTCCGCCCCGGGCTGCGTATTCCCACTCGGCTTCGGTGGGCAGGCGGTATTTTTTGCCGGTTTGGGCGTTCAGTTTTCGGACGAATTCTTGCGCGTCGTCCCATGACACGCGCTCCACCGGGCACCGGTCGCAACTGGTCTCTTGTGATTCAGGCGGGCCGCTGCCCATCACACGCCGCCACTCGGCTTGGGTCACCTCGTATTTGCCGATGTGAAAATCGCGCACGAGCACCTCGTGCGGTGGTTTTTCCCATTCGTGGCAATCGCCGTCGCGGGCGTTGTTTTGGCAGCCCATCGTGATACGCCCGCCCGGAACGAAGACCATTTCGGGGCAGCCATCGCAGGAAGCAGGTGCGGGAGGTGCTGGGCAGCCAGCATGGGCCGCCAGTCCTTTTTCCGCAGGACAGCGGTCGGCTTTGTTCGGAATACCGTCGGCATCATCGTCCGAGTACTCACGCACACATTCCCGTGCGTCAGCGGCATGGCGGCCTTGGGGGTATCGCTCGAGGTAGCGTTTGCAACCAGTGAGTGTGCTTTGGCCAATGTCCCAAGCCTCGTCGTCGGCCCGAGCAGTAGCTGTTGCGGCTTGGGCCTGTGCAGCGGCGCTTGCCTTGCGTTTTTTTGCGTCGGCAATTAGGTCGTCCATGCGTTTGTCGCCGTCGGCGGGTTTGTCGGACTGGCAACCTTTGGCTTTTTCGAACTTGGCCACGGCCTCGTCGTACTTTTTTGCTTTGAGGAGTTTGTTGCCGGCTTCGAGGTATGCGGCGTAGCACTGGGCCGTGGCGAGGGCGGGCAGCGCGAGAAAAAAGAGGAGTGCGATGTGTTTCATTTTTTATCAGTGCCTGTGGTGGCGCAACAAAGATTGCCTAAAACGCCAATACTCATATCCTATTTTTTGAAGAAATCTACCGCATTCTGCGTGCAGGCATTGGCAGTGGGTGGCTACATTTGCCGCACAAACCAATGCCATGTCCGCACAGCCGCCCTTGGTCTTCATCATTTATGCCCGTGAGGACGAGCGCTTTCGCGCCGAACTCAAAAAGCAGCTCCTGCCGATGGAGAAATCGGAACAGCTGCGCGTGTGGACCGACCGCAATATCATCGCCGGTGAGCAGTGGGAACCCGCTATCAAAAAACAATTGGAAAGCGCTGATGTCATCCTTGTGCTCGTCAGCAGCGATTATTTCCAGAGCGACTACATCCACGAGGTGGAACTGCGCAAGGCCATTGAGCGCCACGAACGCGGCGAGGCCCGCGTGGTGCCCGTCATTGTGCGGCCCTGCGACTGGGAGACCGACCCCATTGTGAAGCGCCTGCAAGTGCTGCCTACCGATGGCGTGCCCGTGGAGGACACCCGTCACTGGCACACCGAGGCGGCAGCTTGGGTGGACGTGGTGCGGGGCGTGCGCCGGGCACTCCAGCAGTTGCAAGAGGAACGCGCCGCCGCTTCCGCCGATCGCCTGGCTGCCGAACAAGCCGATGCTGCCCGTGCCACCGCCGAGGTAGAGCACGTCCGCGAGGCCGAATCCGACCGCCAACGTGAACAACTGACCCGCGAAGCCGAAACCGCCGCCCGGCAGGCGGACGAAACTGCTTGGCACCAAGCCCTCCGAGTCAGTTCTCCCGAGGCATTCCGTGCCTACCTGAGCGCCCACCCCGGCGGGATGCACGCCTACGAGGCGCGGCAGCGCGCCCGGCAAACATCGGGCGGTGGCAGTAGCGGAAAAATCCGCAACATGGCTATTGCTGTCGGCGCCGTACTGATTGTCGTACTGGTGTATGTGCTTCAGCCGACAGAATCGGGAAATACGCCTTTAGATGACGATGCTTGGGCATCCACAAAAAAGGAAAACACCGTGTCAGCCTATCGGAACTACTTGTCTCCCGCTCCGTACACCGAGGGGCGGCAGCACGCGGCCGAGGCCCGACACATCCTCGACAGCCTGCAAACCGACATCCACACCTATCTATCCGATGCCCTATACGTTATCGAAGACCCAGACATGCGGGTCAGTTGCGTCAATAGCTTGGAGCAGGCCCGGCACCTTGATCCCGACAACGCCAGGATCAAGGAAATTCGCGACATGCTGGACGACAGCGGTATGGTGCCGCATGCCAAACGAGCATTGGAGAACCTGCTGGGCAAATCAGCGGGGCGTTAAAAAGTGTCGCGGTGGACAACTTTGTGAGCCGCCAAAAACTCCGCGAGCCTCTGTGACACCTTCATTTCACGCCACGAATGAATACATGGGCAAACTCACCCTGTTCGTTGATTTTTTTCCAAACGGCCAGCCAACCCAAACACCTTTGCGCCCTTGTTTCAAGAGTTTCTTCACCCACCACATTTAAACACAACAGCGCTATGAAAAAAGCAATCAAGTTTTCGCTGATCGCACTGGCCGTACTGGCAGGCAGCACCATTTTTGCTCAACCTCCCGGTGGCCCCGGCGACGGTCGCATGATGAACTCCGAACAACGGGCCGAACAACAAACCGCCCTGATGACCGAAAAACTTTCCCTCTCCGAAGCACAGGCCGCCAAGGTGAAGGAAACCAATCTGAAGTACGCCAAAAAGGGGCAGGAAGCCCGCGAAAAAGCCGACGGCGACCGGGAAGCCATGCGCGAAACCATGATGGCCATTCGCCAAGAGCAGGACAAGGAACTGCAAACCATGCTGACCCAAGAACAGTGGGAGCAATGGCTCAAAGCCCGCGAAGAAATGCGCGGCAACCGCGGCAACTGGGGCGGCGAGCGCCCCCCAAAACCTGAAAACAAAGGCGACATGCCGCCCAAAAATTGATGTATCGTATTAGGGTTAGAAGGTTTCTGGTTGAAAAAATTAGTGCTGAACCAGAAACCTTCTAACCTTCTAACCTTCTAACCAGTAACCTCCAGACCTTTCAACCTTGAATTTTATGAGATATCTTGCCTTTGTTGCTTTTCTGTTGTTCAACCATTTGGCTGGCGCTCAATCGTTTTCCATCAAAGGCAAAGTTGTGGATGATGCTGGTGCCGCTGTGCCCGGCGCTACCGTGAGCCTTCAATATCCGTGGGGCGAGGCCGTAAAAGGCACTGCGAGCGGTGTGGATGGCTCGTTTACGCTGGGAGGTATCAGTAAGGGAGGCTACCGATTGGCTGTAACGGCTATGGGTTTCATCGCCCTGCGCCGGGAAGTAACTGTGACCAATGCCGACATCCTGTTGGGCACCTTTACTCTGGAGCCTGACCCCGTCGTGCTGAAAAACGTGGATGTATCTGCCACAGCGCCCATTGCGCAGCAAAAAGGAGACACCACCGAGTTCAACGCCAGCGCCGTGAAGGTGATGAAAGATGCCGACGCATCAGACCTGATCGAAAAACTGCCCTCCGTGACCGTGGAAAACGGAACGCTCAAAGCACAAGGCGAGAACGTCGGCCAAGTACTGGTGGACGGCAAGCCGTTTTTCGGCAACGATGCCGCCGCAGCCCTTCGCAACCTGCCCGCCGAGGTCATTGACAAGGTGCAAATTTTTGACCAACAAAGTGAACAGGCCCAGTTCACCGGGTTTCAGGACGGCAACACAACCAAGACGATCAATATCGTCACCAAGGCGGACATGCGCAGCGGGCAGTTTGGAAAAATGTACGCCGGATACGGCCACGAAGACAAGTATCAGGGCGGCGGCAATATCAACTACTTCGACGGCGACCGCCGTATCTCCCTCATCGGGATGACCAACAACATCAACGTTCAGAATTTTTCTGCCGACGACCTGCTCGGCGTGATGGGCAGTGGCGGACGCGGCGGCGGCATGGGCGGTCGTGGCGGCGGCGGTCGGCAAGGTGGTGGTGGCATGGGTGGCGGCGGTGGAGATTTCCTCGTGCGCCCCCAAGGCGGTATCGCCGTTACTACAGCGGTAGGCCTCAATTTTTCCGACAAGTGGGGCGACAAGACCGATGTGAGCGCCAGCTATTTTTTCAATAACAGCAACTCTCAGTCAGAATCTACCACGTACCGCCAGTTTTTGAACAGCAACGGCGGCTTGGCTGAACTCTACGACGAAGAAAACAACACCCGGTCTGATAATACCAATCACCGCTTCAATGCCCGCATCGAATTCAAGTTGGACAGCATGAACACGTTCATACTCCGCCCGCGCCTTAGTGCCCAAATCAACGATGGCAGCTCCGCCACAATGGGCCAGACGCAGTTCGATACCAACCTGCTCAGCAAAACCGACAACACCTACCTCTCTGATCTAACGGGCCTCAACCTCAACACCGACCTGCTTTGGCGGCACCGCCTGACCAAAAAAGGCCGCACGCTCTCGCTCAATATGAGCTCCGGCTATGCACCCAGGAACGGAACCAGCCTGCTCCAGTCTGCCGATGAGTATTTCATTGGCCCGCCCAGAAGTACCAACCTGGATCAGCAATCAAGCCTCAACATACACAGCTGGAATGCCGCCGGCAACGCTGAGTACACCGAGCCGCTGACGGAAAACGCTCAACTTCTGTTCAACTACCGCCTCAGTTTTCAGCAGGAAGCCTCGGATAAGTACACCTACGATTTTTTTAACCCCGATCAGGACTACACCAAAATCAACGAGCCGTTGAGTAATGTTTTTTCCAACGACTACATCACGCACCAAACCGGCGCGGGCTACAACTACAGCAAGGGCCGCGACCTGAATGTCAACTTCCGCACCAACGTGCAGTGGGCCGACCTCGCCAACCAAAAGACATTTCCTCAGCCGGGTACGATAAACCAAACATTTTTCAACGTGCTGCCTTCGGCCATGCTGCGCTACAACGTAGACCGTAACCACAACATCCGTATCAACTACCGCTCCAGCACCCAGCTGCCCTCAGTAGATCAATTGCAGGACGTGCTCAACAACTCCAACCCGCTACAGCTCAGCGTCGGAAATCCCAACCTGAAACAAACGTTTCAGCAAAACCTGTTTCTACGCTACCAAGGCTCCAACCCCGATCGGGGCAGCACATTTTTTGCCATGATCAACGGAGGCATGACCAACGATTACATCGCCAATGCCACCTATTTGGCCAGCAGCGACCACCCCATTCTCGACCAGTACAATGTGCCACGCGGTGCCCGTATCTCGCGGCCCGTTAACCTCAACGGGTACTGGAACGCCCGCTCATTCGTGTCGTATGGCCAGCCGATCAAAGGCATCAAGACCAACATAAACCTGGACCTGTCGTACAATTTTATCCGCACGCCCGGCCTCGTCAACGACGTGGAAAACCTTGCCGATAACCAAACGGCGGCCTTCGGGCTTACTTTTGCCAGCAATATCAGCGAGCGCGTGGACTTTACCCTGTCGGCCAGGCCCAGTTACAACACCGTGAGCAACACCCTGCAAACCGCCAGTAACACCGAATATTTCAGCCAAAACTCCCGGCTCAAGTTCAACTGGATCGTTGCCGAAGGTTTTGTGTTGCGCACCGATGTGTCGCACACGCTCAATTCCGGCTTGTCCGACGGATTCAACCAAAATTTCTGGCTCTGGCACCTTGCCATCGGCAAAAAGGTGTTTAAAAACGAGCGGGGTGAAATCGCCCTCGCCGTCAACGACCTGCTCGGCCAAAACCGCAGCATCAGCCGCACGATTACCGAATCGTACATCGAAGACCTGCAAACCAATGCCTTGCAGCGGTTTGTCATGCTCTCGTTCACGTACAACCTGCGCCACTTCAGTACGGGAAAGGCTGCCAAGCCGCGAACAGACAGACAAGGGGACTGGGGGCCGCCGCCGGGTGGCGGGAATTGGCGAGGGTGAAAATAGGCATGGCTAAGTAGTTAGAGCGTGTTTAAATTTCAGTCGCCGCGCTGCAAGGTTTTGTGCATGGCCTTCGGCCTACTATTTTGATTAGCAGCGCTCAGTATGACAAAAGCGGCGTCGCACCTTGCGGTGCGAGGTATACACACACTCTCATTGACTTCGCCTGTTATGACCAATCAATTTTCATAAACCTGCCCAAGTAGAGGTAGGGACACCCTGCCAAATTGACGCGCCGATCTCCTTGGCACACTTTTGTTGTCTTGCGCCCTGCCCCGCGTCCGACAACTTACCCAACCATGTTCCAACAACAAGTCTACTCCGAAGGCACCGCCGATACTAACGAAGGTGCCCTGCTGGATGCCTACTCCCGCACCGTGGTGGGTGTAGCGCAGCGCACGAGCAATGCAGTCGTTCACCTGAAAGTAGAAAAAAAACAAACCGGCAACCGGCAAAAGACCCCGCAAGGGGCAGCGGGCACGGGCAGCGGCTTCATCATCAGCACCGACGGATTTGTGGTGACCAACAGCCACGTCGTCAGCGGGGCCGAGCGCATCGAAGGTATGTTGCAGGACGGGCGCACATTTCAAGCCCGGGTGGTGGGCGACGACCCGGCCACCGACCTTGCTGTAGTCAAGGTGGACGGTGACAACCTCGCCACCATGACATTTGGCGAAAGCCGCAACCTGCAAGTCGGACAAATCGCCATCGCCATCGGCAATCCCTTCGGGTTCCAATATTCCGTAACGGCTGGCGTAGTCAGCGCCTTGGGCCGTACCTTGCGCAGCCAGAGCGGCCGCCTCATTGACGATGTGATCCAGACCGACGCAGCCCTCAACCCCGGCAACAGCGGCGGCCCGTTGGTGGATTCCCACGGTTTCGTCATCGGGGTCAACACGGCAGTTATCCTGCCTGCACAGGGGTTGTGCTTTGCCGTAGCCTCCGACCTGGCCAAGTATGTCGTGGGCAAGCTCATCCTTGAAGGCCGCGTGCGACGGGGCTTCATCGGCATCGGTGCCCAGAGTGTGCCCCTCCCGCCAAAATGGCTGGCCACCCTGCAACTCGATACCAAGGGCGGCATCCAGATTCAAAGCCTCGAACCCGGCGGCCCGGCAGCACAATCCGACTTGCGTACGGGCGACGTGATCGTGCAGTTTGAGGGCAAACCCATAGACTCCATTGATGCCCTGCACAAGGCGCTGGACGAGAGCAGTATCGGGCGCTCCATAAGCCTGTGGGTACTGCGCGATGCCGGACTGAAGCAGGTTTCGGTGGTGCCTGGGGAATTGCGGTAGGCGTGGGAAAATGATTTTCAGGCGAAGGTATCCGCTCTTAGAGCGTGTTTAAATTTCAGTGCCGAGGCGAAAGCGAGCAAATTTTGTTTCAGGCAAGGCAAAATTTGCAGGCATAGCC
>JBEBHD010000202.1:0-10470 GCA_040080915.1 Saprospiraceae bacterium | reverse complement strand
CCCCACTTCCGCTCCGTACACGTGCCATGCCGCTTGGTCGGTCGCCCACTCCCTCCCCGCTGGCATGGCGCGTGTACGTCGCTCCCTGCCTGGCTCACGGGAAAGCCGGACGGCTATCCATCTGACTGCAGGGACAAAGCAAGACGGAAACCGAGATAGTAGACGCGGTAGCCCGGCCTGACGTGGCCGCGGGACGCCGGGCGGCAGTTCTGCGGGGCGTTGCCCCAGTAGCCGCCGCGAAAGACGCGGTTGATGCCCTTTTCAGGCCCGCGCGGGTTTTCCTGTGGGTCGGCAGCATAATTGCCCCACCAGTCTTCGCACCATTCGTACACGTTGCCGCTCATGTCATACAGGCCGAGGGTGTTGGGCAGCAGCAGGGCCACATCACGGGTTTCCTGGCCGCTGTTTTTGGCGTACCAGCCCACCTGGTCAAGCAGGTCGGAGCCGCTGTACCGATACCTTTCGTCTGCTCCGCCGCGTGCGGCATGTTCCCATTCGGCCTCGGTGGGCAAACGGTAGCCGGGCGGTTTCCCCTCCCCGCCTCCAATAGAAAGCGCTGGCTGCACGTCGCCAGCATTGGGCAGCGTCCAGGTTTTTCCGTCCCAGCCAAAGGGCTTGCCCGCCGGGGTCAGGTATGCTGGGCTGCGTTCGGTGTCCTGGCTAAGGGCGTTGCAAAACACGGCGGCATCGAACCAACTGACCTGCTCCACAGGCCGCTGCGGGCCTTTGAAATAGGCGGGATTTTGTCCCATCACGGTCGTCCACAGCGCCTGGGTCACCGGTCTTTCGGCCAGCCAAAAGCCGTCGAGCCGAACGGGGTGCTGTGGTTTTTCCGAATCAAAAGCATCGGGGTCGTTGTCGGGGCTGCCCATGCGGAATGAGCCTTCCGGCACGCGCATCATGCGGAAGTGCAGCGGGGAGTCGGGCAGGGGCTGGTCGAAGTAGTGCAGGTCGGGCATGGTAGTGCGGGTTTGGCGGGGCAAGTATAGGGAAAATGGGTCACAGCACCTGCAAGGCTTTGCGCCAAGGGAGCAACATTCCGAAGTCGCGCTCCCCTTCCATTATGCCTGCATAAACCAGGAAGAGTTGGTCCGTACTGGCACCGGTCAGACTTTGCCATCGTTTCAGTCCGGCACTCAGGCGGGTGTTGTACGTTTGGCTCGACTTGAACTCAATAGCATACAGGCTGCCGTTTTCTTGAATAACCAGATCAATCTCATTGCCTTGCTGGTCTTGCCAAAACCAAAATGCCGGGCGTTTGCCGGCGTTTGTGCGTTTTTTGTAGAGCTCCACCAGAAGTGCATTTTCTACGATGTTTCCGAAATAGTGGTGGGTTTCTAAATGGGCAGGTGAACTGATCCCAAGCAGGTGGCATAGCAACCCGGTATCGAAAAAATACAATTTGGGTGCCTTGATGATGCGCTTGTTGAAGTTTTCAAAATAGGGCGGCAGCATAAAAATAAGATAGGATGCTTCCAACACCGATAGCCAGGCCTTGGCCGTGTTCGGTGCGATCCCGGAGTCGGTGGCCAGGCTGGTCAGGTTGAGCGGCTGGCCCACCCGTCCCGCGCAAAGCCGCATAAACTTACCGAAAGCAGACAGGTCACCCACGTTTTTGAGCAAGCGCACGTCCCGTTCGATGTACGTTTGAATATAACTATCGAAGAAGACATTGGCTGGCACGGAATGGTCGTCAAAAAGGGCCGGATAACCTCCTCTCCAGGCGAAATACTCCAATGTCGCTATGGGCTGTCGTTGTTCGATTTCAGCCATGGAAAACGGCAAGAGGTTCAGGATGCCGACCCGGCCCGCCAGTGACTGGGTGATACTCTCCATGAGCAGGTAATTTTGGGAGCCAGACAGCACAAACCGCCGGTTCTTGTCCGAGTCTACCAACCCTTGCAGGTAATTGAATAGCAACGGTACCCGCTGCGCCTCATCTAAAATGGCACCGTTCGGAAAACTATTGAGGAAACGGCGAGGGTCCTCATCAGCCCGCAGGCGCGTATCTGCGTCTTCCAGGCTGGCGTAAGGAAGATCGGGCAACAGATGCCGTAGCAAGGTAGTTTTGCCACTTTGCCTTGGCCCACCGAGATAAATTACCGGGAACCAGCCCCGAAAACTGTGTATGGTTTCTGTAATACTGCGTGCGACGAACATGGTCAGTTTTTTAGTAAATTTTCAATTCGATTGCAAATTTACTAAAAAAGCATACAGTCCTTAGCGTTTTTTTACATCGGGAAAAGGCCGCATATACCAGGCCCCCTCGCGAGCGAGAGGCGATGAGCCTTTATTTCAACTGTTATCCTACCCTAAAACGGCCAAAATGTCTTTCAACATTTGACGGAAAAAAGCGTCCTGCTCGGCCTCGGATTGGCTGGCCAACAGTTTTTCAGGCGGGTTGAGCGACTGAAAATGCCTGAGTTTTGGGTGCATCGTGAAAATCGTATTCCGGATGAGCACGCGCATCATACGGAAGTGCAGCGGGGATTTGGGCAGTGGCTGGTCGAAGTAGTGCAGGTCGGGCATGGTAGTGCGGGTTTGGCGGGGCAAGTATAGGGAAAATGCGTTTCCGATTTTTTGCTCCATGAGGCATGAGGAGGGCGAAATGCGGGACATTTTAACCGACGAAGAACGAAATGGAGCGGAAAATGTGGCGGCCTACTTGTACGCCACTTGCAGTTCGCGCCACTACTTTGGGTGTTTTCCCCGATTCTTTCCAAAATTAGGCGTGTGACCTTTGCACCGGACTTCTGTCCAATTGCCCACAATTCGATCCTTCACAAGTTTAAATCCATTCGTTTTATGAAAAAATTATTGTTTGTTGGGTTCCCGCTGCTTGTTGTACTCGCTATCATGGCTTGCAGCAAAGACGACACAACAACCCTGAACATCCACCTGACCGATGGGCCTGGCGATTTTCAGCAAGTAAACGTTGACGTACGAGAGGTTTTGGTAAAAACTTCCGGCGACACCAGCAAATGGCTTACACTGTCTGTCGTCCCCGGCGTGTACGACCTGCTCAAATTGCAAAACGGCGTGGACACGCTCATCGCCGTGGGGTCGGTGCCCACCGAAGTATTGAAAGAGGTGCGCCTCGTGCTCGGCCCAAACAACACCGTCATGGTGGACAGCATGATGCACAACCTGGACACGCCGAGCGCCGATCAATCGGGCCTTAAAATAAAGGTGGACAAAAGCCTTGCCGCCACGTTGGACAACCTCGTGCTGGACTTTGACGCTGAAAAATCCATCGTGGATAAAGGTAACGGCACCTACTCGCTCAAACCGGTTATCAAGGTCAAGAATTAAGCCGAGCGTATTGCCACAAGGCAATGCCAAACAAGTCAGAACCGGCTCGTTGTTGAGGTTTTTTCTCCGAAAAAAAACCCGGCATGGGCCGGTTCTGCTGTTTTACGGGCCTTCGGTTCGCTGCTGTAACGCCGCGTTTGGTGCTTTCCCCAAGCACACACCTACTCACAGGAAACCGATTGCACTTGGTGAAAACACGATGCGCGGCGAAAAGTAGCGTGTAATATGCAAGAACAAAGAGGAAGAAGTATTTCGTGACAGGCATTCGTCAAGAAACGTGTATTTCTTCATTCGATCTGCTCAGCTATCGCCTCATAGTCGGGCCGATCCCAAGCGTGCAGGTGGACGAACGAGTGAACGACCGCGCCCTTGCGCAGGACAAACACACCGGGCATTTGGAAACCGTCGCCGAGGTTTTCGTTGTGGTAGGCAAAGCCATGCAGGTCAGATCAAGTTCATGGCGTTCAGCGCCTCCACCACCTCGCCCACGGCAGCTGCGGATTTGTGCAGCAGGTCGAGTTCGTCAGCATCCAATTTAAGTTCGATGATGGTTTGCACGCCGTCGCGGCCGAGTTTGACCGGAGCGCCCACGAAGAGGTCGTTCAGGCCGTACTGGCCCTTGAGCAGCACACAGCAGGGGTAGATTCGGTTTTCGTTTTTCAAAATGGACACGGCCATTTGGGCAGCCGCCGCGCCTGGCGCATACCAAGCAGAGGTGCCCATGAGGTTGACGAGTTCGCCGCCGCCCGACTTGGTGCGCTCGATAATGGCGGTCAGTTTATCAGCGGCCACCAATTCGGCCACCGGGATGCCGCTGACCGTGGTGTAGCGGGGCAGGGGCACCATCGTGTCGCCGTGGCCGCCCATGAGCACTGCCGAGATGTCCTTGGGCGAGCAGCCGATTTCTTCAGCGAGGAAGGCACGGTAACGGGCGGTATCGAGCACGCCGGCCATGCCAAACACGCGCTTTTCGCTCAGGCCGGAGGCTTTCCAACAGGCGTAGGTCATCACGTCGAGCGGGTTGGACACGACGATTATGATCGGGTTCGGCGTGTGCTTGAGGATATTTTGGGTCACCGACACCACGATTTTGGCGTTGGTGCTGATCAGGTCATCGCGGCTCATACCGGGTTTGCGGGGGATACCGGCGGTGATGATGACGATGTCCGAGTTGGCGGTCAGGGCGTAGTCGTCGCCGCCGATGACGCGGGTGGAGTAGCCGTCCACGGGGGCCTGTTGCCACGTGTCGAGGGCCTTTCCCTTGGCCATGTTGCCCTGGATGTCTATGAGGACGATTTCGTTGCAGATGTCTTCGTGGGCGAGGACGTTGGCACAGGTTGCGCCGACGTTGCCGGCGCCGACGATGGTCACTTTACTCATTGTGTTAAGGCTATTTGATTGAATGAAAAATGGATGGTCGGAACGAGGCAAGTTGGGTTTGCGGCGCAAAAGTAGGCAATTGCGCTGGGCATTTTGCCCGGTGTGACTTCGAAAAAAAAGGTATCACAGCGCCACAAGGAGTTTTTGGAGGGTTACAGCGTTCTTCGCAACATGGCATAAAAAAGGGCCACACGCGAACGTGCGGCCCTTGTCGTGGAGAATACCGGAGTCGAACCGGTGACCTCTTGCATGCCATGCAAGCGCTCTAGCCAGCTGAGCTAATCCCCCATTGCTGAAAAGCGGGTGCAAATGTATGAAGTGGCATTTCAAATTGGCAAACGATTGCTGATTTTTTATTTGTTGGAGTTGACAGCATGGTTGATTGGCCGGATTCCGTAACATTGCCCACTTTTTTGTCCAGCAAATAACACGATCATGCGCCAATTTCTGCTTTTGTTCCTCACCCTCGGCCTCTCCCTGTCCCCATTGTTTTCCCAGAAAAAAGACGAACCCAAGGAAAAGAAACCGGAAAAACCTGCCTTGCTCAACTCCGCCACCTACGGCGGCCTCTCGTTTCGCAGCGTCGGCCCGGCAGTCACATCGGGCCGTGTCGGCGATTTTGCCGTCAACCCCCTCAACCCTGCGGAATACTACGTGGCCGCAGCCTCCGGCGGCGTTTGGAAAACGGTGAACGCAGGTACTACCTATCAGGCCATTTTCGACGGTCAGGGATCGTACTCCATCGGCTGCGTGGTGCTCGATCCCACCAATACCAACGTGGTGTGGGTGGGCACCGGCGAAAACAATAACCAGCGCTCCGTGGCTTACGGCGACGGGGTTTACAAAAGCGAAAACGGCGGCAAGACCTGGAAAAATATGGGCTTGAAAACCTCCGAGCACATCGCCAATATCGTGGTAGACCCTACCAACCCGAACACCGTGTACGTGGCCGCTTACGGCCCGGTTTGGAGCGACGGCGGCGAGCGCGGCGTGTACAAATCCACCGACGGCGGCGAGACATGGGCCTGCATCAAGTCCGTCAGCGCCTACACCGGCTGCAACAACCTCGTCATGGACCCGCGCGACCCGAAGGTGCTGTACGCAGCGTTTCACCAGCGCCAGCGCAAGGTATTCACCTACATAGGCGGCGGACCGGAATCGGCGCTTTTCAAAAGTACGGATGGTGGTGCCACCTGGAAAAAAGTAGAGGGCGGCCTGCCCGGTGGCGACTTGGGCCGCATCGGCATTGATATTTCGCCCGCCAACCCGGACTACGTGTACGCCGTGGTAGAGGCTGGCGACAAAAAAGGCGGCATTTACCGTTCCACCGACCGCGGGGCCAGTTGGGACAAAATGAGCGACTCGTACACCAGCGGCAATTACTATCAGGAAATCACCTGCGACCCAAAAAACCCGAACCGGATTTTTGTCACCGACGCTTTTTACAAATACAGCAACGACGGCGGCAAGACCGTGGTCAACCTAAGCGAACTCAACAAACACATTGACAATCACTGCATTTGGATTGACCCCAACAACACCGACCACCTGCGCGTGGGCTGCGACGGCGGCGTGTACGAGTCCTGGGACTTTGCCAAAACCTGGGAATTCAAGCACAACCTGCCGGTCACGCAGTTTTACAAAGTGTCTACCGACAACGGCTTTCCGTTCTACCACATCCACGGCGGCACACAGGACAACCTCAGTCTCGGCGGCCCCAGCCGCACCACCAGCGCCAACGGCATACCCAACTCCGACTGGTACGTGACCAGCACCGGCGACGGCTTCGAGACCCAGGTGGATCCCACCAACCCGGACATTATTTACGCCCAAAGCCAATACGGCGGACTCGTGCGATTCGACCGCAAAAGCGGCGAAATGCTGCCCATCCAGCCACAGCCCGGCGAAAACGAACCCGCCTACCGCTGGAACTGGGATGCCCCGCTCACCATTTCCGGCCACTCCCCCACCCGACTCTATTTCGGTGCCAACAAGGTGTTCCGAACCGACGACCGCGGCAGCTCCTGGCGCGCCATCAGTCCCGACCTCTCGCGCGGCGTGGACCGTAACACATTCGAAGTCATGGGCAAAGTGTGGAGCGTGGATGCCGTGGCCAAAAATGGCTCCACCGACATCTACGGCCAAACGACTTCCATTGCCGAAAGCACCCTCGACCCGAACGTGTTGTGGGTGGGCACCGACGACGGCCTGCTGTGGTTGACCCGCGACGGCGGTCAGAACTGGGAAAAAATGGACAGCCTGCCCGGCGTGCCCGCGCGGTCGTATGTACACCAGGTCGTCGCCTCGCAGTTCGACAAAAATACGGCCTACGTTTGCTACAACCACCACCGCTACGGCGACTTCAAACCGTACCTGCTGAAAACCGCTGACGGCGGAAAAACGTGGAAATCCATTGCCGCCACCCTGCCCGAGCGCGGCAGCGTGTACACCATAGCCGAAGACCACGTGGACCGCAACCTGCTGTTTTGCGGCACCGAGTTCGGCGTGTTTTTTAGCCCCGACGGCGGCGAAAACTGGGTAGCGCTCAAATCCGGCTTGCCCACCATCGCCGTGCGCGACATCGAAATCCAGCGCCGCGAGAACGATCTGGTGCTGGGCACCTTCGGGCGCGGTTTTTATGTCCTCGACGACTACACACCGCTGCGCAACCTCAAGCAGGAGGCCCTTGACAAGGCGGCCAATATTTTCCCTGTAAAAGAATCGTGGATGTTCATCCCGAACAGGCCGCTGGGCCTGCGCGACAAGGGTCACCTCGGCAGCAGCTACTACGCCGCAGCCAACCCGCCCGTCGGAACCGTGTTCACCTATTGGCTGAAAGACGAAATTAAAACCCTGAAAGCCAAGCGACAAGAGGCGGAAAAGGCCAAGTTTGAAAAAAAAGAAACCGTGTCCTACCCGAATATGGAAGACTTGCGCAAGGAGGATGATCAGCCCGAGCCATACCTATTATTTACGGTAACCGATGCCGCCGGCGACGTGGTGCGCCACATCAAAACCGGGGCAAGTAAGGGGCTGAAACGCCTCGTGTGGGATTTTCGCTACAACCCTGCCGCGCCGGTGGCAGGCCGCCGCCCGATGGTGCCCGACAACCTGTTCAGCAGCCCCGATCAAGGCCACCTCGCGTTGCCGGGCCAGTACAACGTGACCCTGCAAGCATTCGAGGACGGCGTGCTCACGCCATTGGTCGGGCCGGTAGCGTTCACCGTGAAATCGCTGAACAACGCCACCCTGCCCGCGCAGGACAAGCAGGCATACCTCGAATTTTGCAAAAAAACAAGCCGCCTGCGCAAGGTCGTGACCGCTACCAGCGGCATCCGCAACGACTTGAGTGCCAACCTCGGCCATATCCAGACCGCCTTGCAGGACATGCCCGCGCCGCCGCAGGATTTGTTGAAAAAAACCTACGACCTGCAGCGCCGCCTGAATGACCTTGGCACGAAACTCAACGGCGATGCTACCCGCGCCCGCCGCGAATTTGAAACAGAACCGGGCATTGCCGGGCGCGTCGGCATGCTGGAATACTGCATGTGGAACACCACCAGCGCGCCCACGCAGATGTACGAGGACAATTACCGCATCGCAGCCAAACAGATCGGTCCGGTGCTGGAAGAACTGAAGGCGATTGCCCGGGAACTTGATGTCATCAACGCCGGGCTGGAGCGAGGCGGCGCACCAGCGACACCCGGACGGTGGCCGGAGTGGAAAGGATAGGGCTGTGCGTGATCAGTGACAGGAAGTTACGTTCGTTTAGAGCGTGTTTAAATTTCAGTCGCCGGGCTGCAAGCGGCAAATTTTGCTTCATACTGCGTTAAAATTTTCGCCGTAGGCACCCGGCTACGACTGCAAATTTTGCCTTGTCTGAAACAAAATTTGCTCGCTTTCGCCTCGGCACTGAAATTTAAACACGCTCTTAAGCCAGAAAAAGATTTGTTGTACCGCTCCACCCATAATTGGCTGCTCGCCCTATTTTTTTCTTTGGCAGGAATAACCGCCCAGGCCCAGGTGGATTCGACTGCCCGCATGCTCCCCGAAGTAGCAATCGTGGATGCCCGGCAGACCCGAACGGGCTATTCTGCCTGGGTAGCCGATTCACTGCCGACCACGGGCACCCTTTCGCTTGCCGACCGGCTGCTTTGGGAAACGCCCCTTGGCGTGCGGATCAACGCGCCCGGCACACTGGCTACGGTATCGGCACGCGGGACCGGCCCGTCGCGAACGGCAGTATTTTGGCAGGGCCTGAATTTGCAAAGCCCGATGAACGGGGTGGTTGATGTGTCGCTCGTACCCCTTTGGCCCGACGACCGTTTGTTCATCCAGTATGGGGGCCAAAGCGCCGCGCAGGGCACCGGCTCGATGGGCGGCGCGGTACACATTCGCCCGGCTGCGGCGGAATACGCGGCGGGTTGGGGCGTTCAGGCAGGCGGCTCGCTCGGCAGTTTTGGCCGAAAGGAATTGCAGGCCTCGCTTCGCCTCACGGGAGCACGCGGGTACGCGCTCGTGCGAGTGGCGGGCAGCCGGAGCGAGAACGATTTCCCGTTCCAAAACACGACCCAGATCGGTGCGCCGTGGGTGCGGCAAACGAACAATTTTTCGAAAAAATTGGACCTCCAGCAGTTCAACCAACTCAAAATCAACGAAAAAAACACGCTCGAGACGGCGGTGTGGTATCAGCAGGCTATTCGGGAAATACCGCCCGCCATGACCGAGGCCCCCACCCAGACCTGGCAGCGCGACCGCGCCCTGCGGGCCGTGGCCACCTGGACGGCCCAGTCCAGTCCCCGCGCCCACTGGCAGCACCGCGCCGCCTGGCTCGACGAGTACATCGCTTTTTACCGCCCCGCCGATACTGATACCAACCGCTCGCGCACCATACTGCTCGGCTCGGAGTACATGACCATGCCATCTCAAAATTTCGCCCTACGGGCAAACCTGACAGGCTGGCACCAGCAGGCGCAAGCCGATGGGTACACCGACAGCACGGCGTGGTTTTTCCAAACACGTCTCGCGGGTACGCTCGGAGGGGAATACCGCTGGCGGAAAATCCGGCTCAACGCCCAGTTCCGGCAGGAATGGGCTGAAGGTCAGGGGGCACCGTTCACAGGTATGATCGGCGGCCAGTGGGCGGCCACGTCCGAACTGACCGTTCGTTTGCACCTTGCACGCACATTCAACCTGCCTACATTCAACGACCGTTTTTGGCAGAGCCTCGGCAAGCCCGACCTGAGGCCTGAGTCCGGCCATAGCGCCGACGCTGGTTTGGCCTGGAAACGCGGTTCGTTTGCGTTGGAAACCTCGGTTTTTCACCTGCTGCTCGACGACTGGATTCTCTGGCAACCTGGCTCCGACGGGTTGTTTCGCCCCGGCAACCTGCGGCGGGTTTGGTCGCGCGGGCTGGAGGTTTCCGTGCAGGAGAGGGTGCGTTTTTGGCGCAGCCAATGGCGGCTGAGCGGGCACTACCAGTTTGTGCGGGCCACCAATACGGCTGTGTATGATACCAACGCAGGCGTGTTGGGCAAGCTGCTGCCCTACACCCCGGAGCACAACGCGAGCGGCGGGATCACCTGGTCGCACGGCGCTTGGTCGGCAGCCTACCTGCACCAGTGGACCGGGCCGCGTTTCGGCAACGCCGACAACTCGCAAGCGCTGCCGGGTTTCGCGACGGGCAATTTGCTCGTGCAATACACGGCTGTCTGGAATAGGCACCGCATCAGCCTGAGCGCCCGGGTGGAAAACTGCTGGGACACACCGTATCAGGTC
>JBEBHD010000377.1:0-2784 GCA_040080915.1 Saprospiraceae bacterium | reverse complement strand
GCTTCATACTGCGTTAAAATTTTCGCCGTAGGCACCCGGCTACGACTGCAAATTTTGCCTTGTCTGAAACAAAATTTGCCGCTTGCAGCCCGGCGACTGAAATTTAAACACGCTCTTACTGGGAGGGTGATCAACCAGAAACCTTCTAACCCTCAAACCCCTTTGCAAGCCGTTCAAAATCTTGCCAGGCGAGGCGTTCGGGGCGTTGTTCGAAAAAGGGGTCGGTCATGAGTATTTCTTCGGGGAAGAAGGGTTTGAGGGTATTGCGCAGCATTTTGCGGCGCTGGTTGAAGGCGGTCTTGACGAGCTGGCGGAAGCGGTTTTCGTCGCAGGCCAGTTCGTGGTTTTCTTTTCGGGCAAGCCGAATGACTGCCGAGCGCACCTTGGGTGGTGGGCTGAAGGATTCAGGCTCCACGGTGAACAGGTACTCCACTTGGTAGTGGGCCTGTACGAGCACGCTGGTGATGCCGTAGGTTTTGCTGCCCGGCGGCGCGACGATGCGGTCGGCCACTTCTTTTTGGAACATGCCCACCATTTCTGGCACTTGCTGGCGGTAGTCGAGCATTTTGAAGAGAATCTGTGTGCTGATGTTGTAGGGGAAATTGCCAATCAGGCAAAATGCACGCTCGCCCAAAACGGCCTTTGGATCGAACTCCAAAAAGTCGCACAGGATGAGGTGTTCGCCCAATTGGGGGTAATGCAGTTGCAGGTAGGTCACCATATCGCGGTCGGCCTCCACCGCATGCACGGCCTCGGTGCCGAAGCGGGCGAGCAGGTGTTTGGTCAACATTCCCGTACCGGGGCCGACCTCCAGTACTATTCCAGTGTCGGTGGCCAAGCGCAATGCCTGGGCCACGCGTGCGGCGATGGTGTCTTCTTTTAAAAAATGTTGTCCGTAGGATTTTTTTGCGTGCATGGTCCGATGCCCGCTGTGGCGCGCGGGTCTGGGCAAAGGTCGGAAATAAGGCCTACCTTGCCGCCAGAAAAAAACGCACTCAAATGGCTACTCCATCCGGCACCGGCATCATCGTCGGGCGTTTTCAGGTTTTTGAGCTCAGCCCGGTTCACGAGCGGCTGATCCAGTCTATTCAACAAAAGCATGAGCAGATCATGGTTTTTCTGGGTTCCAACCCTGCCCCCAGCGACCTCAACCCGATGGACTGGGTGTTTCGGGGCCAGTTGTTTTATGAAAAATACGGCGAGGCGGTGCCTGCTATTGAAATGCCCGACTTGCCCGACGACCGCATCTGGAGCCAGGAACTCGACCGACGCATCATGGCCATGCGACCCGAAGGCACAGTCACGATCTATGGCAGCCACGACAATTTTGTGGAGCGCTACTCCGGCCGTTTCCCCGTGGAAGCGCTGGATGCAATCGCTCCTGAGTTTACGGAAGAGTCGGTTCCGGTGAAGACTGACAGCCTGCGCGACTTTCGGGCAGGGCTGCTGTACGCCTCTTTTTCCCGCTTCCCGACGGTGTACCCCACGGTGGACGTGGGCGTTTTCCGAAACAACTACCGCGAACTCTTGCTGGCCCGCAAAGAAAACGAAACCAAGTTCCGGCTGCCCGGTGGTTTTGCCGACCCCGAGGACGATAGCTACGAAATGGCTGCTATCCGCGAACTTGGCGAAGAATGCGGCGACATCGAAATTGAGGCGCTCACCTACCTCGGTTCTACCCGCATTGACGACTGGCGCTACCGCGGTTCCTCCGATTCGGTCATGACCCATCTCTACGCCTGCGTGCTCGTGGACGGGGACCCCTCGCCCGATGACGACATCGCCGAGCTGCGTTGGTTCGACGTGGACAAACTGCAAAGCGCCACCTTTGTGCCTGAGCACCAGCCGCTTTTTGAGATGCTCGAAGCCTACTGGTTAGAGTTTTGATCCTCCTACCTGTACCCCACTTATAGTTCGCGCCACTAGCGCCGTTCCGGTACTTCTTCGGGCGGATTCACGGGATTTTCCCGGAAATACTGCTCCGGCAGCGACTGATACGGCAGTGATTTGGGCACGTACATGTGATACATGCGGGGCGCGCAACCGCTCAGGTACCAGCTGGTCACCATGTAAAAAATGATGAGCAGCATCAACGCGCCAGCCCAGCCTGGTATCGGTTGGAGTGTGGGCGGCGGCGGTGGCGGAAGCCGGTACTGGGCAAAATCGTCCAACGGCATGTCCAAGCGGTGGTACTCTTCCATCCAGTTTCGGCGCAATTCTTCGATCACATGCTGCAGGTCGCCAGCCAAAAGCCGGAAGCCGGCATCGTCGGTTTTCCAGTCCGACAATGGCCTGCCGCCTCCGATGGGTTTGAAGGCGGCCAGTGCAGGCAGGTTTTTGCCGCCTGTAGGTGATACCATGACGGGCAAGAGGCGGACGTACTTGTCGCCATGCGCAGCGTGTCGGGCTATCGCACGCGGCAGTTCTTCTTTGGCGATATACGCCGTTTTCAGGGAGTGGTTCGATGTCAGGAACAAGTAGATGTGCGCTTGCTCGAGGTTGTTCAGCATCGCATCCCAATAGTACAATTCCGGGGAGCCGTGCAGTTGTTGGGGGTGATGCCAAACTTCCAAAAAGTACTTTTCCTGCAAGGGCCGGAGCCACAGGAGCAGGGTGTCCAGATACGGGCCGTCTGCTGGTGCGTAGGAAATGTAGATGCGCAGCATGGGTATGCACTTGTGACGTTTTGGCGGGAGAGCAGGCAAAGGTGGAAAATATTCACAGGAGACTTTCCAGATTTTCAAAACCTGGAAAGTCTGTGCATAAAAAGCGAGGGGGTGACTG
>JBEBHD010000201.1:0-10492 GCA_040080915.1 Saprospiraceae bacterium | reverse complement strand
AGTTCGGCAGCATTTCGGGCGTTGGGCAACGTGCTTAGAAAGTAAAAACTTAGGCAGCGCCTCGGCTACCCTACAATGACGTTTACTTACCCTTCAACGGTTTCCCGCCACCCTTCCTAGGCCTTCCGAAGCCCTTAGTAGACTTCCCGCCACCCTTCAAAGGCTTCCCGGTACCCTTCAAAGGCTTCCCGGTACCCTTCAAAGGCTTTTCTTGATCCTTCAAAGGCTTCCCGGTACCCTTCAAAGGCTTTTCTTGATCCTTCGAAGGCGTTCCAAACCCCTAAGAAGACTTCAATAGACGCTTAGTAGGCTTCCTGCATACTACTGGGCATTTTTGAAAAGAGCGGGCGAAAGCCGATTTTTGTGTTTGCAAAAACAGGATAATCAATGCTTCCGCCCGCTCTTTTCAAAAATGTCCAGTAGTATGCGCCACTAGTGGCGCGAACGGCAAATATGGGGCTAATTGTAAAAGATCAAATTTTACCCGCAACCGACAACTTGCCTTAGTTTTGCCCGCCTGATCGCATCCATCCAACCATGCTTGCCGACAACTTCCCGTTTTACAAACAACTCGATGCCTCGGACTGCGGGGCGACTTGCCTGCGTATAGTCTCGCGACACCACGGGCGGCACTACTCCCTTGAGTACCTGCGGGAGCTGTCGTACCTCGACCGGGAAGGCACTTCGCTCATGGGCATCGCCGACGCAGCGGAAAAAATCGGGTTGCGCACACTCGGCGTAAAGACCAATTTCGGGCGGCTGCAAAACGAACTGCCCTTGCCCTGCATCGCCCACTGGCGGCAAAATCACTTTTTGGTGGTGTACCGCATCGCCAACGGCAAAGTGTACGTAGCCGATCCGGCTGTGGGCAAGCAACAACTGTCGGAGCAGGAATTCCTCGACAACTGGATCAGCGACGTGTACAACACCGAGCCGCAGGGTATCCTGTTGCTGATGGAAACATCACCGGAGTTTTTTCAACGCGAGGGCGAAACAACCAACCGGTCGGGACTTGGCATACTTCGACAGTACTTGGTACCACACAAACGCCTCATCTGGCAGCTCTTCATGGGGCTGCTGCTCGGCACCATCATCCAGCTCATTTTTCCCTTCTTGATGCAGGCGCTGGTGGACAAGGGCGTGCAGCTCGACAAGCCCGACTTTGTGTACCTGATCCTCGCGGCGCAAAGCATGCTGTTTTTCAGTCAGGTTGCCGTCGAGTTCATCCGAGGCTGGGTACTGCTGCACATCGGCACCCGTGTGAACATCAATTTGGTATCGGACTTTTTGATCAAGCTCATGCGCCTGCCCATGGCGTTTTTCGACTCCAAAATGACGGGCGACCTGCTCCAGCGCATTTACGACAACGAACGGGTCGAGCGGTTTTTGACCTCTTCCTCCTTGGTCACGTTGTTTTCGGTGGTCAACCTGTTGGTATTCGGTCTGGTTCTGCTGTTCTATGATGTTCGGATTTTCACCATCTTTTTTGTCGCAGCCATGCTCTACTTCGGCTGGGTGGCGCTGTTTCTTCAGCGCCGCCGTTCGCTCGACTACCGACGTTTCGAGCAAATGGCCGACAATCAGAATGCACTCATCCAATTGGTCAACGGCATGCAGGAAATCAAACTGCACAACGCCGAGCGCCAAAAACGCTGGGCCTGGGAGCGCATCCAGGCCAAACTGTTTCGGATCAATGTGGACTACCTCGCTACCGACCAGGTGCAACGGGCCGGAGCGGCCTTCATCAACGAGGGCAAAAATATCCTGATCTCGATCACCGCCGCCACGGCGGTCATCCAAGGCGACATGACGCTGGGCATGATGCTGGCCGTGCAGTACATCATCGGTCACGCCAATGCTCCGCTGGAGGCGCTCGTGCAGTTCATACTCGCCGCACAGGAAGCCAAGATCAGCCTGGAGCGGATGAACGAGATACACCTCAAACCCGATGAGGATGCCAAAGATGGAACCAAAGTGACCGTGCTGCCCGACGACGCGAGTCTCGCCGCCGACAACCTGTCGTTCCGGTATGGCGGCCCGCACGACCCGCCGGTGCTGCGCTCGGTCAACCTGTTTATTCCCCAGGGCAAAGTGACTGCCATCGTGGGCAGCAGCGGCAGCGGCAAAACGACCCTGGTCAAACTATTGCTCAATTTTTACAACCCAACGGAGGGCAGTGTACGCCTCGGCGAGCACAACCTGTCCAATATTGACCACCACCTGTGGCGCAGCGCCTGCGGTGTGGTCATGCAGGACGGGTTCGTTTTTTCGGACACTATAGCCCGCAACATCGCGCTCGGCAACGACAACATCAACCGCCAGCAGCTCCTGTACGCGACCAAAGTGGCCAATATCCAGCAGTTTATCGAGACCCTGCCGCTGGGCTACAACACCAAGATCGGGCCGGATGGAGTAGGCCTCAGCCAGGGCCAGCGCCAACGCATCCTGATCGCGCGAGCCGTGTACAAAAATCCCCGTTACCTGTTCTTTGACGAAGCCACCAACGCCCTTGATGCCTTCAACGAGCGCGTCATCATGCACAACCTCGAGCAAGTATTTCAGAACAAAACCGTCGTCGTCGTCGCCCACCGCCTTAGCACCGTGCGCCACGCCGACAACATAATTGTTTTGGAAAAAGGCGAATTAGTGGAACAAGGCACGCACGACGAGCTCACGTACCGGCGCGGGGTGTACTATAATTTGGTAAAAAACCAGTTGGAACTGGGCATGTAATATGGAAGAACGCGAATACATCGAACTGCGCTCGGAAGAAGTGCAGGAAATTCTCGGAACACCGCCCGGCTGGTTGGTGCGCTGGGGCACGTTCGTGGTATTTGTCAGTGTGGCCGCCTTACTGGGGGTTGCGTCCATCATCAGTTACCCCGATGTAGTGCCCGCCCGTATTACGATCAAGCCGGCGGCCCCGCCCGTGGATGTGGTGGTTCCATCGGACGGGCGCATCGTTCGTTTTTTTGCGCGCGACAGCTTGATGGTCTCCGAAGGCGCTGTTCTCGCTGTTTTGGAAAGCACAGCGCGATACGATGATGTAGTGCGATTGGACAAACTGGTAGAACGCTGGCTCCAGTGCGTGTCCGATTCGCTGAGTGAGATCGTTCCAGTAGAGGGCCTCGAAATCGGCGAGTTACAAACCGAATACGCCTTACTTGCCCAAGCAGCGGACGTTTACCGGTTTGGGAAAAAAGACAAAAGCACGTCCGTGCGCACGGGTGCTGACGCGGTACGGCAACAAATCTCCAAATTGGAACAGAGCATATCGGTGGATCAAAAAGCCATCCGCCGCATACAGACACAGCTGCAAGTGGCTCAAGAGCAGTACCAGCGCCAGCGCCTCCTGTTCGATGCGGGCGGCATTTCGCGCAACGATTTAGAAAATTCCCGCCAGCGCTTGGACGACCTGGAACGTCAGCACGATGCCCTGGAGGATGCCATCCTCGGCAAGCAAAGCCAGATCACCGGTTTGAAAAAAAACAGCAGTGATGCTTCCTTCAGCGAGTCGGAGAACCAACTGACATCAGCGGGCCGTCTCCGGCAGGCTGTGAGCAACCTGCAAACGGCACTCGGCAAGTGGAAACAAAACCACATCATCACAGCTCCCGTGGAGGGCCGGGTTTCGTTCAACGCCAATTTTTTTGTGGAAAAACAATACGTCCGGCAAGGCCAGCAAATCCTCGTCATCGTGCCCCCGCAAACCGAGACCGTCGTAGGCCGCCTGTTGCTGCCGGTCGGTAAAAGCAGCAAAGTACACGCCAAGCAGCGGGTGGTTATCAAATTGGACGGCTACCCGCACGCCGAGTTCGGCACCTTGCGCGGTTTTGTGTACTCTAAATCGCTCGTGCCAAGGGATGATCAGTACGCCGTGATCGTGGTCTTGCCCAAAGGGCTGGAGACCACCTACGGGAAGCCTGTGGCCTTTGAGCAACAGCTCGAGGGCGATGCCGAAATCATCACCGATGACAAGCGTTTTTTACAACGCGTTTACGAGCAGATTTTCGCTGCAAGGCGTTGATTTTCTGCCTTTTCCAATGTATTCAAAAAAGGTTTGGCTTTGTTTGGACATCGTTAACAGCGCATAGCTTTGGCAGCGTTTGGGGCTGCCATACTTTTGTCCCGTCAACAAACGAGAACAGAATTTTTCTTTTCACAAACTATTTCTACGTCCGATGAAAAAAGTACTTGCTATCCTCGCCTTCGCCTTCGTTGGCGCTTTTTATGCTTCCGCCCAAACTCAAAACGGTCCGGTGATGACCTTTGAAAACACCACCGTTGACTACGGCACCATCGCCAAAGGCTCCGAGCCACTCCGCAAATTCAAATTCACCAACACCGGCAACGAGCCGCTGATCATCAAAACGGCCAAAGGCTCCTGCGGTTGCACCGTTCCGAGCTACCCGAAAGAGCCGTGCATGCCCGGCGAAAGCAACTACATCGAGGTGCGTTACGACACCACCCGCCCCGGTGCTTTCACCAAAACGGTGACCATCACCACCAACGAAGCTACCGAAACACGTATGCTGACCATCAAGGGTGAAGTGAAAGACACGCCCACCCCGGAGAGCGTCCCAGCCGGAAACGGCGGCCTTGGCGGCAAATAAATCTGATTGATTTTTGGTTTGACGATACGAGCCTGGCCGGTGCAATACCGTCCAGGCTTACTTTTTTCAGAGCATTGTTTGGGATTTTCTCGCCTGGCAAAAAAAAAAACGCCCCCTGCGGCAACCTTTTTTGTCAGCAGTTTGTCAGAAAAACGCAAACGTTTATCTGAAACACGTTTTGCCATGTCGTCGAGACAGCCTACTTTCGGGCTGTCGAAATAAAGTGAAGCCATGAAGCAAAAACAACTTGCCAAGTACATCTTTGCCAGCATCCTCGCGTTCAGTCTTTTTTCCATGTTGTATGTGAACGCGGGCACACACCGCCCTTCCACCCCCGGTAATGAACAACGGCCCCCTGTAGAGGCGACTTCCGTCAAAGAAGAAGATCAAAAACAGGAACGCGACATCCCGGTACCGGATGTCACCGTCGTTGGTCGCATCCTCAACATTGCCCAGCGGCTGATCACCTACGCGCCGTAATGCCAATAATCAGGTAACCGACCCACCAACCTATGACGGCACCCAATAATGCACCGCCCAGCACGTCGGCCGGGTAATGTACACCGACGTAAACCTGCGCATAAGCCACGGAGAATGCCCAAACCACCAACCCGACCCGAACACGGAAGGAGCGTACATGCCCTCCAAGCAGCATCCCTAAAAAAATAGCGGCAGCAAAGTGGTTGGCCGCATGCGAGGACGTAAAACTGTACCCGCTCCCACACGATGCCCGCAACACGATCGTTTCCCGCAGGGTTGGCTCGTTGCACGGACGCAGCCGCTGCACGTTTTTTTTGATCAACGTGCTACTCGTAAAATCGGCAAGCCCAACAGCAGCCACTAAGCCGAACACCACCACCGCTCCCTTGCCTTTTCCAAAATTTTGAAAAACAAACACCAGAATGAACAGGTACAGCGGTGCCCAAAACAGTTTTTCCCGAAAAAGAGGAAGCAGGAAATCAAAGACCGCGTTGGAGCCGAGGTTGTTGATCCAATAAAAAACGGTCGCGTCCAAGTTTTGCAGCCAAGCCATATCAAAACGGTTTTTTGGCGATCAGGATGAGGCGCTTGGAGACCGCCGAAGAAAACGGACTGAGATCGTAGTCGCCAAACGTATGCTCCAGTTCCAGCCCTACCGCAGCGAACATGGTCAGAAAATCGGCCAGAGAAAAAAGCCGCACGCGCTCCCGGAACACAAACTTGCGCCCGCCGGTCTCAAATTCCACGCGCTTGTATACCCGCCCTGCCCGAATCGCTTTGTGCAAGTGGAATGTGATGCCGTCCAAGGTTTTTATGTCGTGACGCACCAAATTCCGGCGTACTTGCTCGGCATTGAAAAAGTCGAGTAAAAACACGCCGCCCGGTTTGAGGCCCTTGGCCACGTTGGCCAACGTGCGCAGATGGTCGCGGTCGGTATCGAAGTACCCGAAACTGGTAAACATGTTGACAATCCCGTCGAAGTAGTTGAACCGATACGGCAGGCGCATATCATGCTGGAAAAAAGCCAAACGTTTGTGCTCGAAATGCCGGGCGAAGGTGATGCTGGCCGGGGAAATATCTAATCCGGTTACATCGAAGCCCTTTTCGGCCAAGTACCGCGCGTGTCGCCCTTTGCCGCAGGCCAAGTCAAGGACACGGGCGCGGAGCGGCAGGTTCAGCGCAATGAGCAGTTTGTCAATAAACTGCTGCGCTTCCTTGTCGTCGTGGCTCTGGTACAGGACGTGGTAGTACGGCGAATCGAACCAAGTGGCAAACCATTCTGCGGGCATCGGCACGGAAATTTTCTTGCGGGCAAGGTAGCAAGGTTTGTTCGTATGCCCGCGACGGCCCTAACTTCACGAAAAAAAACAACGCATGGATATCCTCCTCGTGGCCGCCACTTCGCTCGAAATTGCTCCCACGCTCCAGCACCTCGAAGCGCATTTTCAAAAACACGCGGACGGGGTTTACCAAAACGCAGGCACCCGTGTGCTGCCCTTGGTAACCGGGGTCGGCTTGGTCACCACGGCTTGGCACCTCGGCCGATATTTTGCCCTTCACCGACCCGATTGGGCCCTGAACGCTGGCATTGCCGGGGCCTTCGATCGCACATTACGCCTCGGCGACGTAGTGCAAGTGGCTTCCGACCGCTTCGGCGACCTCGGTGCAGAAGAGGCTGACGGGCGGTTTGCCGATTTGTTCGACCTTGGCTTGGCCGCCCCGAACGAGCCGCCGTTTCAGGAAGGTGTTTTGAAAAACCCAGCCTCAGAGCAGACGGCTTTTTTACCCTTGGCCCACGGCCTGACCGTCAACCGCGTCCACGGATGCGCTGATTCTATTGGATCGGTCAGAAAAAAATACCCGGAAGTGCAGGTTGAAACGATGGAAAGTGCGGCATTTTTTCATGCTTGCCTGCTGGCAGAGGTGCCGTTTGTGGCCTTGCGCAGCATTTCCAACTATGTGGAACCACGCAACCGGGCGGCATGGGAGATCGGCCCGGCAGTGGAACGGCTGAACACCGTGGTTGTGGAAATGCTGGGAATGGTTTAGGTGCTTTTGTCACTAGTGCCGCGTCCGGCAAATGATACGCGCCGCAACCAAACAGAAAGCAAAAAAGCCGCGCCGACTTCGGCAGCCAACAGTGCCGTGTTGCCCCAGTAGTGGAGTAGCACACTGGCCACGAGAAAACAGGCCCCTGTGGCCACCAAGGCGACGGTGGCCTGGGTGTGCGTCAGCCCGGCATCGAGCATGAAATGGTGGACGTGGGTGCGGTCGGGGTGGAAAGGCGATTTGCCGCTCAGCAGGCGCCGGATGATGACGCGCAGGGTATCGAACAGCGGCAGAATGAGCGCCGCCACGGCGATGGCCGGGCCAGCAGCAAAACGCAAATCCGCACTTTCGGGCAGCACACGGTTGGTTTCGACGAACTTCAGCGCCAACACCGCGCAAACCGCGCCGATGAGCATAGCACCGGTGTCGCCCATAAAAATCCGGGCGGGGGTAAAATTGAATCGCAAAAAAGCCGCCAGTGCGCCAGCCAGTGCAGAAGCCAGCACCGCATACTCCGTGTGGCCGACGGCCAAAAACCAGCCGCCAAAAAACAGGCAGGCCATCAAGCCCGCGCTGCCCGCCAGTCCATTGATGCCGTCAAGCAAATTGAAAGCATTGACGATACCAACAATGGCCACTACCGACAACAGCAGCGCCGCCGCTTCCGGCAATTCATACACCCCCACAATGCCCTCCAGCGTCGTGATTTTGACATTCGACGGGTAAATCAGCACTAAGGCCGCCAGCACCTGGCCGAGCAATTTTTTCAGGGGCGATAGCGGGAAAAGATCGTCGCGGATGCCCAACAAAAAAATGATGAACAAAGCCGCCACGATATGCTGCAAGGAACCAAAGGTGTGCGTCGGTTCCCACAGCACTATGCCGCAGATGGTTCCGGCGAAAATGGCGACACCGCCCAGAGAAGGCGTTGGCTCATCGTGTGCGCTGCGCTCGTTGGGGCGGTCGAACAGTTTTTTCTCCTTAGAAACGCGAATGATGGCCGGAATAGCCAGGTATGTGAGTATTAAAGCAGTGACAAAACCGAATAGGGAAGCGAGCATGGGACTATGTTGCCGATTATCTGGCCACAAAAGTATCCTTTTCTCCCGCATCGTCCGTGGCAGCGAATCGTTACTTTTGTGCCCAAAGTCGTCCCATGCTCGGTTTTCGTCACCCCAATGGCGGGCATAAGCAAAGCGCTTGGACAACGAAAAATGCAATGCTGCGTTTTTTCCAAAAAAACCTGCCCAAAACTCGTCAACCTGTATCTTGTGAAACACTCAATATTAATTCTCTGCTCCCTGCTACTTTGTCCTGTGCTCGACCTTCTGGCTCAGGAATCAACGGCACCGCCTCAAAACCTGTCCGAACCACAAGGTGCCTGGGCCATCTTAGAAGTGGACAACGGCGACTCCACCTTTGTGATGACCCTGCGCATGGTCAAGATTTCGGCACGCCGCCAGTTCAAGGACCTCGCCGAGCAGCGCCAGTACTACCTGTATCAGCGTGCCGCCCGCAAGGTGTACCCTTTTGCCCTCCAGGCCATCAGTTTGTACGAAGAAATCAGCTCCGCTACCAGCGAAATGACCAACCGCGAGCGCCGGCGCTACATCCGCAAAGAACACAAGGAACTCAAGGAGGACTTCAAAGAGCAGATGAAAAACCTGACCCGCACGGAGGGTAAGGTGCTGATCAAAATGATCGAAAAGGAAATGGAAAAACCCTTTTACGACCTCATCAAAGAAACCCGGGGCGGCCTCAAAGCCGCCTACTGGCACAACCTCGGCAAAATCTGGGGCTATAACCTCAAGACCGGTTACCTGCCCGGCGACGATCCCCTACTCGACGAGATTTTTCTCGATTATGATTTTGGCAAGCCGGATTACTGGTTGAATTGAGGCGGTTTTTTCATACCACGGAGGCGCAGGGGCGCGGAGTTGTTCAACTCCGCGCCCCTGCGCTTTTGCCGTGAAAAAGGAAAGTCTATGCCCCCGTCAGGCCGGGCAATATATCCCGTATGAATGCCCGGACACTCGACACTGTCACGTCTTCGGCTAAGCGATAGGTATCGGACGAATAGGTCAGGATAAAATTGGTTTTGGTACCGAGTGTATCCACCACGCTGCGCAGGCTTCGGGTAATGTTCGTCGCATTGCCGAGTTTGATCTCGATACAAGCTAGTGGTGCCAGGCCACGTGCCAGTACCAGATCGCATTCCGTACCATCGGCAGTGCGGTAAAAAAACGGCTCAATATCCGGCGGCAGTTTGGCTGCGATCTGACCGACGACATACCCTTCCCAAGAGGCCCCAGCCAAGGGATGCACGGGCAAATCCTCAGGCTTGGCGATGCCGGCCAAACTGTGCAGAAGCCCCGAATCTGACACATACACTTTCGGCGATTTCACCAATCGTTTGCTGATGTTCACGAAAAACGGCCGCAGCACAAGGGCAAAAAAGGAGCTTTCCAAAAAATTCAGGTAGGACTTCACGGTGTTGCCTGACAAGCCTAAGGAGCGCCCGACTGACTCTGCGCTCCACAAATTGCCATGAGCAGAGGCAAGCATCTGTAGAAACATCCGAAATCGAATTGGGTCGGTGTTCAGGCCCAGAAAAGGCAGGTCGCGCTCCACATACGTGCGCACAAACTGCCCCCGCCAATCGGCGCTTTGAGCATCCGGCGGTGCCAGCCAGCTCTCTGGGAAGCCGCCCCGCCACCAGTGCTGCCGGATATCGTCGTCGGTATGTATCACTTCAGACTGGTGCAAGGGGTGCAGGGTCAGGTAGGCGATGCGCCCGGCAAGCGAGTCGGCGGTTTGGCGCATAAGCAGGGGCGATGCCGAGCCGAGGAGCAGAAAACGGCCGGGCGAGCGCTTGCGGTCAATGAGCGACCGTAGTTCGGAAAAAAGGGTCGGGAGCCGTTGCACTTCGTCTATGACGACGCAATCATCCCGGTACTGTTCCAGGAAAAAACCGGGGTCGCGCTGTAGGCGCTGGTAGTCCTCCAACCGCTCCAGATCGAAGTAGCGGATATTGCGCCCAACCTGTCCTTCGAGCGACAAGGCCAAGGTCGTTTTGCCCACTTGGCGCGGGCCAACAAGCCCTACCGCAGGGTAATGTTGCAACAAATCAAGCAGGTGGTTGGACGAAAAACGTTGGATCATGTCCGTAAAATTGAAGTGGTACTTCGAATTTTCGGACAAATGTAGGCGCTATGGGGAGAAAGGCAAAGGCTTTCGTACAAAAAGTGAAGTGAGGTGGCTCAATTTCGCCGCACACTTTTCTGTAAAGAGATAAGGTTCGGTTGGTTTGAATTTAGGGTTCAAAGTTCTTTGACCAGGCTGGCTAACAG
>JBEBHD010000200.1:0-10531 GCA_040080915.1 Saprospiraceae bacterium | reverse complement strand
CTCCACGGTCACTTGGGCCGACACGGTAGCGGTGCAGCCGTTCACCAAATCGGTGGCGGCGAGGGTGTATGTTCCGGCGGCGTTCACCGTGGGGGAAAGGGTAGTTTCCCCGACGAGGATATTGCCGCCGCCCGCCGCCGTCCAGAGGTAGGCGAAACTGCCCGACGGCCCATTATTTTGCCCGGTCAAAACCAACGTCGGGTTGGCGCAGGTGAGCGTGTCGGGCTGGGCAATTGCGATGTTGGGTGGAGTCGTGTTTTGCAAAACAATAGCCTGGTCGCTGGCGGTGCACCCGTTGGCGGGATTGGTTAGCAGGAGCAGGTAGGTGCCCGGTGCGCCAGCGGTGGGCGTTGGCGTATCGGTGCCGCCGAGAAGCAGGCCGTTGGCGGTCGTCCAGGCGAAGGTCAGTCCGGGTATCGGGCTGGAGCCATTGGCGTTGAGCGATACCGACAATACCGTGCAGGTGAGCGTGTCGGGGGCGTTGGCCACGGCCACAATGGCATCAGCGTCGGCGGTGACGAGTACGGTGCTGTCGGCGGTGCAGCCGTTGGCGGTATTGGTGACCAGCAACGTGTACGCGCCAGCGGCATTGACCACCGGGGCGAGAGTGGTGTCACCGGAAACGATGTTGCCGCCAGCGGTGGTCCACAGGTAGGTTAATCCCTGGCCCTGGGACGACCCGTTGCCGGATAGCGCGATGCTGGGGCTTTGGCAGGTGATCATGCCGGGCGGTGCTGCGAGCGCCACGGGGGGTATCGTGTCTATCGCCACAGAAACGGTGTCACTGCCGAAGCAGAAATTGGTGGTATCGAGGGCGGTGAGGATGTAGGTGCCGGGAGCGAGTGCCGCGATTTGCAGCAGGTTAGAGTCGCCGGAAAACGCACCGCCATTGGTCGTCAGCCAGGTTGTCTGGACGGTGTTCACGTTCACGCTGCCGCTGAGGTTCAGCGTGTCGGCGGCGCAGTTGAAAATACCGGGCGTGTCAATGGCCACCACGGGCGGGGTCAGGTCTGGCACCACCAGCACGGTATCGGCAGCGGTGCAGCCGTTGGTGGTGTTGGTTACGGTGAGGATGTAGGTGCCGGGGGCGTTGGCCGCAGCGCTTTGAAAATTGGCTCCGGCGATGATGTTGCCCCCGTTTTGGGCGGTCCAGGCGTAGGTTATGTTGTTTCCCTGGCTGGAACCTGCCCCGTTGAGCGAAAAAGCCGTGGAAAAGCAGTTGAAAACAGAGATACTGGCTGTGGCGTTTGCGATGGGCGGGTTGGTGGCGGTAATAACCTGCACCGATGCCTCGGCGGTGCAGCCGGTGAGCGTGTTCGTGACGAGCAGGGTGTACTCGCCCGGCTGGTTCACGGTGGCGGTGGGGTTGGTGGTGCCGGAGGTGAAATTGCCGCCCGGCCCGGCCGTCCACTGGTAGGTAGAAAAACCGGGCTGACTGGAAAAGCCAAACAGCTGCACTGTAGGGTTGCCGCAGCCCAACGGCAAGGGCGTGTTGATCCAGGTGAGCAATTGATTCGGGTTTTGGATGACATTGACGGTGGCGGTCTTGGTGCATACCACGAGGCCGTTATCGAACGTGACGGTGAGCGTGTACTGGCCAGCGGCGTTCACTACAGGGTTGAGTGTAGTGCCGCCGGATACGATGTTGCCGTCGGGGGTATCCCACTGGTAGGTAATGTTCGGCCCGACACTGGAGCCGACACCGCTGAGCGTAATGTTTGCACCATTGCAAGGGATCATACTCACGGCGGGCGTGGCGGCGGCGGCGATATTGACGACGAAAATCTTGACCGTGTCGGTTACTGTGCAAACGGGCGAGAATACGATGTCGTCAAGGGCAAAGTCGTTTCCGCCCAGCACGGTGTTTTGGTTGAGTATGCAAATGGTAGCAGTGGTATTTGCTCCGCTGTTCCAGGTGCTGTAAAAATTGAGCCAGGTACAGTTGGTGTTGGGGGCGCTGAAAATGGGGCCGATGGTACTGCCATTGATGGAAAACTGGAGCAGTGCTGGCGAGGCGGTTACCAGTGTTGTAACCCAGGCGGAAAAGGCGTAGAGCGTGTTGGGCTGAACGTTTACCGTTTGGCACCACACATCCTGGTTCGGGGTGCCGGAGCCGTTCACAGCCATCATGTTTCCGGTGCCCGAGGTGTGGTCTGGGCACGGTGCAAAGCCGGGGTGGTCGTCCTGCGGGTTGGCCAGCACATCGTACACGCCTTCGGGCACGAGGTTGCCGGGCATGTAAATATAGTCGCTGGTAAAGCCCGTGTTTCCGCTTTCAAAGTCGCCATTGACGATGAGGTTGGTGTTCAGGTCCACGGCTCGAGCTGTGAGCACATAAGTGGCGTTGCCGGTGACGGCCACCGTGGGGTTCAGCGTATTGGCACCGGTCATGCCGGTCGTCGGCGACCAGGTGAAGTTGAGGAAGTCGCCGCTGATGGAGCCGTCCAATTGCGTCGGCGAGGGCGGCGCGCACAGCCAGATATCGTCGCCGGCATTGACGGTAATGGGGCACTGGGCCTGAAGACGGAACGAAACAGCGATAAAAAAACAGAATGTGTAGAACAGGCGCATAAGCAGCAGGTAGTCGTTGAGCAAACGGGCAGAAAAGAGTAGGCAAAGGTAGGGGTTTGACCGATTCTTAAGTTGGCTGATATATTTGGAGAAATCCTGTGTTTTTGGCCGTTTACGGCAGGCGGCGTGTAGGGAAATGCCGTGAACCTGTCGCATTACCTGATTCTTGACCTGTACATGGTCGTGGGGGCATCCCGTTTTACCTCAAGGAAGTGGACAGCGAAATTACAATGGAGGCATTGTTCGCTGCAGAAAGGAGGCTATAGCGACAAAATTCCCTTCACCGCCAGCCCGACCATCGCCACAGCCACCGCCCAACCCGCTACGTGCAGCCAAACCGGATGCCGGTATCCCTGCAGCAGGCGCTGTTTGCGGGCAGCCAACAGAACAATGGCCAGGGCAATGGGCAGGATAAACCCGTTGACCGCCCCGGCAAGGATCAGGAGTTGCACCGGACGGCCTACCGCGAGAAAAACTCCGACAGAAACCAGCACGAATACTGTGACAGCCCAGCGGTGGTGCCGCTCCAGAACGGGGTGCCAGCTGCGCAAAAAACTCACCGATGTGTACGCCGAGCCGAGTACCGAAGTGATGGCTGCGCACCACATCACCAACCCGAACAACCGGTAGCCCACTTCGCCCGCTGCGTACCGGAATACCCCTGCGGGCGGGTTTTCCGGGTCTACGGGCAGGCCCGCAGCCACCATCCCGAACGCGGCGAGAAACAGCACATAGCGCATCACGGACGTGAGGGCAATACCGCGCACGGCAGCCCTGCTCACCGCTGGTATGGCCTCCCGGCCCTTGATGCCCGCGTCCAACAAGCGGTGCGCCCCGGCAAAACTGATGTAGCCGCCCACCGTACCACCCACGAGCGTGATGATGGCCAACGCGTCCACCTTTTCGGGCCACACCGTGCGCAGCAACGCTTCACCCATCGGCGGCCCCGCAGCCACGGCGACGTACACCGTGCAAGCCAACATGCCCAAACCCAGAACTTTTACCGCCGCATCCAGTATCCGCCCCGACTCCGGTGCCCAAAAAACGGCCACCGCGATCAGGGCGGAAAGCAGGGCCGCCATTTCCACGGGCAGGCCGGTCATCAGCCGCAACCCCATACCACAACCCGCTACATTGCCGATGTTGAACGCCAACCCGCCAAAAACGACCATGCCGCCCAGCACATAACCCAGGCCGGGGGCCAATCGCTCGGCCAGTTCCTGCGCCCGCAGCTCGGAGGCGGCCAGAATGCGCCAGATGTTGAGCTGCGCACCGATGTCGAGCAGCACGGAAACTAAAATCACAAAGCCGAAGGAAGCAGTCAGTTGCCAGGTGAAAACTGCCGTTTGGGTCAAAAAGCCCGGGCCAATGGCCGAAGTGGCCATCAGAAACGCCGCTCCAGTGAGCGCAGTGGCGTTGTTTGCATTGCTGAAAAATTTCATGGTTGCTGCTGCCCGTCAATTTTTTCCAAAAACCGGCGCAACATACGGGCAAATTCCACGGCGTGTACCCCATCGCCGTGCAGGCAAATGGTTTCGGCGCAGATGGGAATGATTTGGCCGCTGGCGGTTTTTACCCGACCATGTACCACCATTTCGTACACCTGCCGTTGGCAATCGGCCTCGTCCTCCAGCAGGGCACCGGGCTGAGAACGGGGCGTGAGCGAGCCGTCGGGCTGATAGCTGCGGTCGGCAAACACTTCGGAAACCGTGCGCAGGTCTAATTTTTTTGCCTCTGCGATGGACGCGCTCCCGCTCAGCCCGAACAGGGCTAACTGCGGATCGAAGTCGCGTACAGCCCGAGCGAGCGTATGCGCCAGTTCCGGGTCGCGGGCGGCCATGTTGTACAGGGCACCGTGGGGTTTTACGTGCCGTAGTGCGGCACCCGCCGCCCGCGCCACGTCGGCCATGGCCTGTACTTGCTCCAGCACCAAATCGTAGTATTCCCGCCCGGGAAACCGCAACTCCCGCCGCCCGAAATTTTCCCGGTCAGCAAAACCCGGATGTGCCCCGACGGCCACGCCATGATCGAGGGCCAGGTCCACAGTGCGGCGCATGGTATCGCGGTCGCCCGCGTGGTATCCGCAGGCGATGTTAGCCGAAGTGATGAGCGGCATCAGTTCGGCATCGTTAGGGTAGCCTTCGCCGAGGTCGCAGTTGAGATCGAGAGGGAGCGGGCGGTGCTCCTTTCGTTCGTGCTTTAACCGCCCCTTATTCATCGTAGGATAAACTAAACTCGATAACTTTAGACCGTGGATGAAACACCACACCATCAACAATAAATGACTCGCCGTTGCCCTCCATATCGCTAACAGAGTCACCTATCCTTGGCATAAATCCACAAGTCTGAATTAGGTGCGAAAGAGAATCCTTCATCTGAAACTCATACCGCCTTTGGTCTAATTCAGATTCAAATTCTACTTCGTGGAACAGGACATTGATTTGCCAATTTTCAAAATTCATTTTTCAGAAATTTAAACACGCTCTTAGAACGAGTAATAATCGAGCGAGCGCTCACCTTCTTTACCTGAAGTTCTTGGCATTCGGTACGACAAAAGTACAAACAAGTGTAACACTTAGCGCTTGTACCCCAGCACCCAGCCGACCACACCGGCAGCCAAAGCACCCACGACAATGTTGACAACAACGTCTGTTGCCGCACCAGCCCAAGTCATGAGTGTAGTCGTGGCCATGTACATGATGTCTATAGAAAGTGCGATCAGGCCAAATACCCAAGCACCAGCTGTAGCGCCGCCCGTGAACGTGGTGATGCCAGCCCAGCGGCTAAACAGCAAAGCGCTCAAAAGGCCCCCGCAAAGGTTGCTGACAATGATGAGTACGAAGTCGGGCGGGTCTTTTTGTACGGCTGCAAACCCCGGACACGATTCGCGCATCATGTCCATGAGCAAAACGCCCCATACAAGCCAGCCCAAGAGAAAAAAGGCCACGCCTCCGGCCAACGCTGCAAGTAAAATTCGGTTGTTCATTTTGTACTGATTTTAAATGTGAATGAATAAGTATTGTTCGGCAAATGTAAAAATGTACGGAATGTTTTCAAGAGTTTTTTGCCTTGTTTTTGTGCGGGGCCACAAAACCCGTACACGAAGACGTTCACCACAGAGGCGCGGAGATGCAGCGGGGTTCCAAGTGTTTGATGTTATACGCCGGGCTGCAAGGTTTTGTGCATTTTCAAATTAGCACATTACTTTTGTCCGGCCATGACCGAAACGACCATCATACGCCCGCACGCCGAAACGGCCTACGCCGAGGAACTCGAAGCCTTGATCAAATCCGACGACCGCCCCCGCCCGCCCGGCTGGCGGCTGTCCCCATGGGCGGTGGTGACCTACCTCGTGGGCGGCAAAGCGGGCAAGCGCGACATCGAAACCAAGTATTTTGGCAGCCGCCGCCTCATGGAAATCGCTGTGGCGACCCTCGCCACCGACCGCGCCCTGCTTCTGCTCGGTGTGCCGGGCACCGCCAAGACCTGGGTGAGCGAGCACCTCGCCGCTGCTGTCAGCGGCGACAGCACCCTGCTCGTGCAAGGCACCGCCGGCACCGGAGAAGAATCCCTGCGCTACGGCTGGAACTACGCCCGGCTCATCGCCGAAGGCCCATCGGATAAAGCCTTGGTGCCCAGCCCTGTACTCACGGCCATGCGTGCAGGCAAGATCGCCCGCGTGGAAGAACTGACCCGTATCCCCGCCGACGTGCAAGACGCGCTCATCACCCTGCTCTCCGAAAAAACACTGCCCGTGCCAGAGCTCAACGCCGAAGTACAAGCCCTGCGCGGGTTCAATCTCATCGCCACGGCAAACGACCGAGACAAGGGTGTGAACGAACTTTCGGCGGCCCTGCGCCGCCGTTTCAACACCGTGGTGCTGCCCCTGCCCGCCACACTTGAGGAAGAAGTCCATATCGTGCAAAACCGCGTGGCCGCGCTCGGCAAAGCCCTCGAACTGCCGCCCGAGACCGCGCCGTTGCAGGAAATCCGCCGGTTGGTCACCGTTTTCCGAGAGCTGCGCAACGGCAAAACGGAAGACGGGCGCGAAAAAATAAAAAGCCCGACGGCCACGCTCAGCAGTGCCGAGGCTATCTCGGTGGTACACCAGGGCCAATCGCTGGCCGTACATTTCGGCGGCGGTACGCTCACGGCGCACGATCTCGCCGCCGGCATTTCCGGTGCTGTTGTCAAAGACCCCGGCACCGACCGGGCTATTTGGCAGGAATACCTGGAAACCGTGGTGAAAAAACGAGACGGCTGGCAAGACCTGTACCGCGCCTGCAAAGAACTCGACGCATAGCAGCATGGCCGATCTTCAATTGTACCAAGGGCTGCTGGAAGCCAAAAAAAGAGGAGAGAAACGCCTTGCTTTACTCATTGACCCGGACAAAACCCGTGTCCGCAACCTCGACCGTATCGTAGACAAGGCTACTGCCGCCGGGGTACACTACTTTTTTATAGGCGGCAGTCTTGTCGTGAACGATATGCTCGACACGGTGCTGGCCGGTATCCGGGAGCGTTGCACCGTGCCGCTCGTGCTGTTTCCCGGCAGCTCGTTTCAGCTCAGCTACCGGGCCGATGCCATCCTGCTCCTGTCGCTCATCAGCGGGCGCAACGCCGAGCTGCTGATCGGGCAGCACGTTGTGGCCGCGCCTTTTTTGAAAATGTCGCCGTTGGAAATTATTTCCACGGGCTACATGCTGGTGGACGGCGGTGTGCAGACATCCGTGCAGTACATGTCGAATACCTACCCGATACCGGCAGGCAAAGCCGATATCGCTGTTTGCACCGCCCTTGCGGGCGAAATGTTGGGTTTGAAAATGCTGTACCTGGACGCAGGATCGGGCGCACAAACACCCGTGCCTGAAACCATGATAAATGCTGTGGCCGAAGTGGTCGGCGTACCGCTTATCGTGGGCGGTGGGATACGAACGCCCGAAAAAGTAGTGGCCAACCTGCGCGCAGGTGCCGACCTTTTGGTGGTAGGCAGTGCCGTGGAGGAAGACCCCGAACGTATCGGCGAACTGGCCGCCGCTGTGCATGGTTTTTGAAAACAAATACCGAATCCGCCGGAATTGGCCATTTTTGTGCCCTGGCCGGGCAGCCTTTTTGCCAAACAGTGCATTTTGCATGCAACACTAAAAATAGTGTACACTTGTGGGCCGTTCCCAAGGCCCGACAAAACCCACAACCCACCCAGCACATGAACAAACTGCTACGTCTCGCGCTTCTCTTTTTCGCTGCTTTTGCGCCTCAACTAGTACACGCCACGCACAACCGCGCCGGGGAAATACACATCGAACAGATCGGCCCGCTCACCATCCGGGCCACCATCATCACTTGGACGCGCACACGCAGCACGCCCGCCGACCGCGACTCCCTGACCATCTGTTGGGGCGATGGAAAGTGCGAACCGGCGGGGCGCGTAAATGGCAACGGCAACGGAGAAGTGTTCAACGATGAGTTCAAATACAACCGCTATGTAGCTATTCACACCTACGCGGCTCCTTCCCGATACCGGATTTCGATGACCGACCCCAACCGAATCGCAGGCATCATCAACGTAAACCCGCCGCAGTCCGAAAACGTACCGTTTTACTTAGAAACGATTTACAATTTCCTCGACCCGCAGTTCGGCGGTACCAACACTACACCGTACCTGCTTCAAAATCCGATTGACAATGCCTGCACCGGCCGACCGTTCAAACACAACCCCAATGCTTTCGACCCCGATCTGGACAGCCTTTCTTACCGACTGATCGTGCCGAGGCAAGGCTTTGGCGCACAAGTCCCCAACTACAAGTTTCCGAACGAGGTCAAACCTGGCTTGAATAACGTGTTGCAATTGGACGAGCGCACGGGCGACATCCTGTGGCAATCGCCGCAGGACACCGGCGAGTACAACCTGGCTTTCATCGTCATCTCGTGGCGAAACGGCGTGCCGATAGACACGACCATTCGCGACATGCAAATATTGGTCAAAGCCTGTGATAACGAACCGCCCGATGTGCAGTCCGAAGACCAGTTTTGCGTTGTGGCTGGCCAAGTGCTGGAGTTTCCGGTCACCGCCTCCGACCCGGATACAGGCGACTTTGTTCAGCTAACCGCAGCGGGCGGCCCGATCAGCAATCCGTTCAGCCCGGCCACCTTCACGGTGCCCTCCGGGTTTCAGATACCGCCCGTTTCGGGCACGTTTCGGTGGCAAACAGTCTGCGAGCACATTTCCCGCTATCCGTACACCGTGGTGTTCAAGGCGGTAGATTCGTTGGACAAAAAAAGGCCACAACTGGCCGACCTGAAAACGGTTTCTATTAAAGTCGTCGGCCCGCCGCCAGAGGATGTGCAGGCCGACGCGGGTTTTGGTGAAGTGGAAATTTCATGGGAAAAACCGTACGCCTGCGAGGGGGCTGCTCAAAACTATTTTTACGGTTTCTCCGTCTGGCGACGCGAAGGCACAAACCCCTTCCCGTTCGACAGCTGTGCGCCGGGCCTGCAGGGCAAGGGCTACACCGAGCGCATCTTCGTAACCAAGGAAGAAAAAAACGGGCGTTACTATTTTAAAGACACCGAGGTAGAGCGCGGGCGCACCTATTGTTACCGCATACTGGCCAAATTTGCCCGAATATCAGCGGGCGGGTACCCCTACAACATTGTGGAGAGCCTGCCCTCCGAAGAGGTGTGCGCCCAGCTCCCGCGCGATCTGCCGCTCATCACCAATGTTTCGGTGGTACAGACCGACCCCGCTACAGGGCAAATGGAAATCTGCTGGTCAAAACCTGTGGCAAAAGACTTGGACACCCTGCTCAACCCCGGTCCCTACCGGTACCAGCTCATGCGTGCGTCGGGCCTGAGCGGAGGCACCTTGCAGCCAGTGCCCGGTGGGGTCTTCACCGCCGCTGCTTTTTGGCAGGCCAACGACACGTGTTTCACCGATCAACTGTTGAACACCAGCGGACAGCCCCACCACTACCAGGTGGGTTTTTATGCTCGTGGCAACTTTGTCACACCGCTCGGCTCCACCAACGAGGCTTCTTCGGTTTTTCTCAGCGTTAAATCCACCGATGAGACCAACGTGCTCAGCTGGCAGGACGACGTAGCTTGGGCGAACTATAAATACACAGTGTACCGACGCAACGACGGTACCGGCCTTTTCGAACCGATCGGAAGCGCGAACGCCTCGCCCTATTTTGACCGTGGCCTGACTAACGGCAAGGAGTATTGCTACTACGTGCGCAGTGAGGGTACCTATAGTATAGGTGGGATAGTGGACCCGATCTTCAACAACTCCCAGATACTGTGCGGCGTGCCCATTGACACCGTACCACCTTGCGTGCCTATGCTTGCGGTGGACAATATTTGCGACGACGACGATGACGTGGTGCTCGAACCACCTTTCGAAAACATACTCCACTGGAATAACCCGAACACCAGCTGTCCCGGCACCGATGACGTGGTGCGCTACCGCCTCTGGTATGCACCCTTCGAGGGCGAACCGCTCGCGCTGCTGGATGTAGTGGAAGGAGCCGTGAACACCAGCTATGTTCACAGCGTGGGCGACTTGCTTTCCGGTTGCTATGCCATTTCTGCTGTGGATTCGGTGGGTAACGAGAGTGCCCTCAGCCCGGCGCTGTGCGTGGACAATTGCCCCCGATATGAGCTGCCAAACGCGTTCACACCCAACGGAGACGGGCACAACGACCTGTTCACGCCCTTCCCGAACTGGCGTTTTGTGGAGCGGGTGGATATGCAGGTCTTCAACCGCTGGGGCAACCTCGTGTTCAAGACGACGTCGCGTAACTTCAACCCGCTGTGCGCGCAGGCCGGCAAGATCACGATCGCCGAGGTCGAAGAGCTCGTCGACGTCGGGACGATCGAGCCCGATCAGGTCCACCTGCCGTCGATCTACGTCCACCGGATCTTCCAGGGCACGGGCTACGAGAAGCCGATCGAACAGCGG
>JBEBHD010000376.1:0-2802 GCA_040080915.1 Saprospiraceae bacterium | reverse complement strand
GTAATGACGGCATCCGTGACGGTCTCGCCGAGGTAGTCCTCTGCCACTTTTTTCATTTTTTGCAGCACAATGGCCGATATCTCCTGCGGCGTGTACGGGCGCCCGTCAATATCCACCCGGCAGGTGTCGTTGTCGCCTTTAACGACTTTGTACGGCACACGCCCGATCTCGTTGGTGCATTCGCTGTGACGCATGCCCATGAATCGCTTGATGGACGAAACCGTGCGCTTCGGGTTGGTGATGGCCTGGCGTTTGGCCGGGGCACCGATCTTGCGCTCGCCATTGTCCAAAAAACCGATCACGGAAGGGGTTGTGCGAGCGCCTTCATCGTTGGCGATCACGGTAGGTTCGTTGCCGACCATGACGGCCACGCAAGAGTTGGTTGTACCTAAGTCAATTCCGATAATTTTTCCCATAATAACTGTTAGAGAGGTTTCTGGTTAGAAGGTTGGAAGGTTTCTGGTTAAAGGGTTTGGGGTTGGGAGTTGGGGGTTGGTTTTCTTTGTCACCCCGCAAGGGGGCTGATTGGATCCGTTGGGGCCACCCAAGTGGTCGCCCAAACAGGTTAGAAGATTTGTGGTTTACCCACCGTAGCCTTGGCGAAGGCGGTTGCCCACGGACAACAATGAATGTGCCACGCCGGACAAACCTGACGGTTTGGCAGAATGCCCGAACGGGCGGGTGTTTTTTTGTCAGAAAAACACTGGCTGAAATGACAAGAAGGCGCTTTCAGCCCGGCTGCTGAAGTGTGAACGAGTGCTTACTTGCCCGTTTGGTGCATATCGGCGTAGTAGATCAGTTCCCATTCACCGTTTTCGCTGCGGACAAAACGGCGTTCCAACCCGTAGGAAGCGGCAGCGTAAGAAATCTGCTCCACCACGAGCTCGTTGCCCAGCACCTGAAGCGTTCTTTTGAACTCGCCCGATGCAAAATTTACTGGGCGGTGCATAGTCCAGGTTGCCTTTTCCCAATAGATGCCCTGTTGTTCTTGCTGGCTACTGTCTTTGCTCACAGTCGTCATTCCCTGCAAAGGCCACGATATGTGCGCGATCTGATACAGGCTGTCGGTGTGAAATTTTTGGTAAAAATCGGAAAAGTCTGCCGGCACCTGGTCACTTTGAGCCGAAGCAGTTTGCTCCGTTTGAGCGGGAGCATTTTTTTTATCGCGGCAGGCCGACAGAGCGAGGAAGCAAATAAAAATCAGGGTGTTACGAAACATAATCGAGCTGTTTTTGAGGGCAAAAAACGCAGTATTCAAGCCATTGTTTCATAAGCCCCGATATGATGGATGAGCACTTTCGGCAAGCCACTCGCGTTGCGACCGATCACGGGCTTGAACCTGGCATTGAAAATCATTTCCTCGCCCGTGTAGGAACGGCGGGCGTGTACCAGCTGCTGGGTGGCCTCGTCAACACCTTTGACCAACACCATAAACTCGGCTCTGGCATCCTGCAAATCTTGTTGTGAAACGCCCCACAACGGGCTGTTTTCGTCAATGGGATGTACGACCGTCCATGACAGCGAGAAGAAGGATATTTTTGAAATTTCGAGCGGGATGCCGAAAAATCGTCGGGTCACGTTTCCGGTTTCGTCGGCTTGGTTTATGGCCAAAAACACCTGAACATCCGTTTCGATCAGCTCGCTTTTACGGGCGTTGGCCATGCGCAGCATCAAGCCCGTCCCTTCCCGATAAGGAGCCACCAAAAGGCTGTGGCTGAACGCGATCTTGGCTGCTGGCCGCGAAAAGCGCCCGTAAAGCAGGCCGGAGATCAGGGCGAAAACCAACAAGCCAGTGAACGATTCCAACGAAGCCACCACATTGGCCCCCCAACCTGCCGGGCTGACATGGCCGTAACCAACCGTGGTGAGGGTTTGGGTGCTGAAGAAAAAAACACTGGAGAGGTTTTGCCAAAAGTCGCCCGCCCGAATCCCCTGCAACTGGTGGATACCGAGCGACAGGTACAACGCCGAAAAAAACAGGTTCAAGAGCACAAAACTGAGGAAAACCAGCAGGGCAAACCGGTCCCAGCGCATGGTAACCAAGTGGTAGTAGGCGTTGTCCCAACGGCCCAGTGTTTGTCGCTCTACATTGAAGGAGCCATCGGGGTTCATCATGCGTTCGGAGGTGGTCAACTGTTTTCCAAAGCCCAGTTCCTGTTGAATCGGCTTGGCAAGTATCCGGCGAGGTATTCTCTTCATGGGATGCGATTGTTTCAAACAGGGCTAAAAGAAAAAATCCTCGCAAGTTGTTCACCTGCAAGGATTTTAAAAACTATGGCCTGTAGCCCGTACGGGAATCGAACCCGTGTTTCATCCGTGAAAGGGACGTGTCCTAACCCCTAGACGAACGGGCCTTTTGCGGAGAGGAACACCTTCGGAACCAACCTCTCGAAAAGAGCGGGGCAAAGGTATAAGCGGCAAGACTACTTTTCCAAGCGGCATCAGAGTTTTTTGGAAAAAAAATATGTGCCCGTGTTTTAGAGTTGTGCGGCCCGGCGTGGCATAAAAAAAGTGTCCGGAGGATCTCGAAGGTTTTGGAGTTTTCGCCGCGCCTGGTGTTTTCACCAGCCGCAAACGCGCACGTATGACTTGTGAGTTGGGTGTGCTTGGTGAAAACGCCAAGCGCGGCGAAAGAAAATTTTAGGCCGAATGCCCTGCACAAAACCCCACAGCGCGACGAATAGCGCATTGGCATATTCTCAAATTTGCACATTTTTTGCAACTGTTTAGCCAGCCCCGTAGGGGTGGAATTTTGGTAGAGATTTCACCATGTCCGAGCGACGAACCCCGTAGGGGTGATAT
>JBEBHD010000199.1:0-10593 GCA_040080915.1 Saprospiraceae bacterium | reverse complement strand
GCCGCTACGGGCGTGCCGTTGTACAGAAAACTGCTTCCCGCGCACGCGCTGGCGTTGAGCGTTCCCGCGCTGGTGGGCAAGGTGGCCACGGTCACCGTCACGGTAGAATCACAGCCGTCGGCGGTGGTGAACAAAAAAGTTTGACTGCTCCCTGTCGGAATCGGTGTGCCGTTGTAGACCGCCACGTCGTTCGGGCATGCTACGAGCGGCACCGTCGAGGAAAGCGGAGTGGTGCAGGCAGCTCGAAGCAGCAAACCCACGTGATCTTCCGCATCGCAGCCCGACAGGCTGGCCGGGTCTTGCCCGATGACGATTTTCCAGCCCGGCGGAAGCAGCCCGGCGTTAATTTCCACGGCGTAGCTGTTCGCGGCAATATTCGTGAACGCAAACTCGCCGACAGTGCCCGACAAGCCGCCGCCCAAGGGTGCTCCGCCCTGCAACAGGTTCACGGCGATACCGCTCACAAGCGTGTCCGGCCCGTCAATGATGCCGTTGCCGTTCACGTCCGACCACACTTGGCCGAGGATGTTGCCGTAGCCGTCCAGCAGGTTCAGTGTGAGCGGGCCACTCTGGTTGGTGCAACTGTTCTGATCGGTCAATTGGGCAAAATAGGTACCGCTCTGGTTGGGCACGAAAGTCGGACTGGTTGCGCCAGGCAGCGGGGTTCCGTTGAAAAACCACTGCCAGGCCGTGATGCCGGGTATATTGGGCAGGCACAGCGTGTCGGGTCGGCAACGGGTATGGCAACCCGTCGGAATGGCGGCCACGTTCGGGCCGGGCAATACGGTCAGTGTGTTGCTCCGCGCTTCGCAGCCAAACTCGTTGACCACCCGCAAAAAATACCTCCCTGGATTGGTGGTGACCAACGGCACGCCGGTCTGGCCGGTATTCCAGACGAACTGCCAGTTGCCGGGGTTGGGGCCGGTGTAATTCAGCGTGTTCACGGCCCCGGCACAGGCCGGGGCTATGCTGTTGGCGATGGAAAAACCCGACGGGTTCGGATGTACCGTCACCGTGAACGGGTCGGTCACCGATGTGCAGCCACTCGCCGCGTCGGTCACGGTGACCGTGTACACGTGCGTGCCCACGGGCAACAGGTTGTTTCTGACTTTGGAAAACTCGATGTTGGTACTGTTGAGGCCCACTGACCAGACATAGTTGTAAGCACCTGTGCCTTCGGCAAACAACCGCACGTCCTCGCCCGCGCACACGCTGTGCGCGGGATAGCTTACGCCGATAGTCTGGCCGAGGTTGTTCTGGATCGAAGCTTTGACGAGTGCGTCGGGACCGGGCAGGATGCGCACGGGCACCGGCGGCGGCGCGTAGGTGCAGCCGTTGGCGTTGGTGAGCGTCACGCCGTACACCCCTTCTTTCGACACGGCGATGGAGGCACTCGTGCCGCCATTCGACCACAGGTAGGTCAGCCCGCCCGCCGGAGCCGACAACGTCAGCGTTTTGCCCTCGCACAGGGGGGCTGGGTTGGCCGGGGAAATGGCCCCGCCGAGCGGGTTGGTTGCCACGGTCAGGCTGTGGGTGGCGGTGGCCGTGCAGCCGCGATTGTCTGTGCTGGTTGCCGTTACGGTGTAGTTGCCTGCGGCAAATCGGTGGTAAACGGGGCTGCCCGCCGCCGTGTTCAGTCCACCGGATGCGGGGTGGCCAAAGTTCCAGGACAGGTTTTGCCCGGTTCCGCTGAATTCCAGAGCGTTGCCCGCACAGGTTTCGAGTGGCGGAATTAGCACCGGTGGCGAGGGCTGCGGGATGATCGCCTGTTCGGTTGCCAACGAGGTGCATCCGCTGTTTGCCGTTACGGTGAGCGTCACGGGGTAGGTTCCGCCGGAGGAATAGGTATGCGTTGGGTTTCGGATGCTGGCCGTGTTGTTCGCGCCGGATGCCGGGTCGCCAAAATCCCACGCCCACGCGGTAATGCCGCTTCCCGGCAAAAAGGCACTGCGCTCGTCGAAACCCGTTGGGCTTCCCGGGCAGTCAGGCAATGGCGAAAACCGGGCCACGGCTTCTACATTTACCGAATCCACAATCCGGCAGATACCGCCCGTGGTAAGGGTGGCGATCAACACGACGATATACCGCCCGGCATCGGGGAAAACAAAGGGGGCTTGGTCGCCAGCAGCAGCACCGACAAGCCCTTGGCCCGAGCGCCCAAAAAGCCACTGGGCCGAACCGGCGAGGTAATTTGGGCCAACAGCCCGAAACTCGACGGAGTCGCAACGGGGAGAATGGAGAATTTGGATGGAAATGCTGCCTGGCTGGCAGGCAGGGCCGCTACCCGGAAAACCGCCACCGCCACCGCCACCGCAATCTTCAATAACGTTAATCGGTCCGGCCGTTGCCGAACAGCCAGCAGCATTGGTCGCCTGCACAGTGTAGCTGCCGTACTGGTTAGTGGCATACGTGGATGTGTTCGCGCCAAGGGGTGTGCCGTTTCGGAACCACTCGTACGTGAGGTCGCCAGCCGTGTTCGACAGGGCAACCATATTCACCGTCACCGAGTTGTTGCAAAACACGGTAGGATCAATGGTCGAAATGGACAGGTTCGGCCCAAGGGCGGTAAAAATCGTGAAGGGGCTGCTGCCCGTGCAGCCGTTGGCATCGGTCACGGACAGAATGTAATTGCCGGGGCTAAGGTCGGCGGTGGCAGTACTGCTGAGCACCCCTCCGCTAGCGTTTTCCCACGAATACGTCGCGTAGGGCAGCGTTGTTTGAACCGTGGCGGTGCTGCCTGCGCACAGGCTGAACGGATGCACTGGCGAGGGAGACAGGTTGGGCGACACGTTCACCGCGTGGTTGCTGGTTTGGCCGCAGGCCGAAACAACAAGTGTGCGAACACCGGCGGTTTGCCAAAAAACTTCCACCGCATTGCTTCCCTGCCCGGACACGATGGTTCCCGCATCAGCAGGCAGGGTGCTCCACTGAAAGTCGAGGCCCGGTACGGCAGGCACTGTGTAGTTCGCCGTGCTGTTCACGCAAACTTGTACGGGACCGGAAACCGACATGGCCCCGATGGGCTGCCCTTCCAAGTAAACCGCTGCCGAGGTGCAGCCCAAACCGTTGGCAGAAAGCGCCACGGCCTGCAACTGGTAGAGGCCGACGGCATTCCAGGTCACGTTCAGCGGGTTGCCCAAAACGGTGGTCAACGGGCCGGGGCCATTGCGCACCGTCCACCGGATGGTGGCCCCAGGTGCAGCGCCGTTGGCGGTGTAGGTGTAGGTGTTTCCGGGGCAAATTAGTACCGGGCCAGCGATACTCGTCGGGGCAGTGGGTGCGGCGGGCACGCTGATGGCCCATTCGGCGCGGTCGGTGCAGGTGAGCAGCGGGTTTGCCGGTACGGCGAACATCCGGTAGATGCCGGAGCCAGCGGCAAAAGGGGCCATGACCGAGGCCGAGGGCGCTGCCGATGCCCAGGCCGTGGAGCCGTTGGGCGCGACCAAGGTCCAGTTACAGCTGATGTTGGCGTTGTTGTAGGTGAGGCGAGAGAGGAAATTTCCCGTTGCGCCCGCGCAGGCCTCGACGGGGCCGTTGACAAAAAAAGGCGACACGATGCGCACGGGAATGGAGTCACGCCCGCCACAACCGAGGTAGCAATTGTCATAGCGCACCGAGAGCCAATAGGTGGTATTGGGGTTGGGGAAACTTTCCCAGCGGATAGCCACTCGGTTGGTGCCTTGCCCTTCCAAGACGGTGCCGCCCCCGCTGAGCGACCACACGAATCCGGTGCCGCCGAAAGGCTCAATGGAATATACCTCCTCGGCATCGGGGCACACGCGCTCGGCCCCTTGGATTTCGGCGTTGTCGTCAATGATCGGTATTTGCACGAGGGTGGGCAGCGGGCAGGCCAAGCCGGTGCAGGCGTAGTTGCTGAGCGTGATGCTGCCGATTGGCCCCGCACCCCACTGAACGGTGATGCTGTCCGCGCCGGGCGTACCGCCGTTAAGCACGGTACCGTTGGGGCTGACGGCCCAGTTGATTCCGGTGCAATTGGCCGAGGCGGTGTATGTGGCGGTGGCACCGGGGCATACGTCGCCCACGCATTCGAGGGTGGGCGATTTGGCATCCAGCACTTCCACGACCGCCTCGATGGTGTCGGTGCAAAAACAGGCCGTACGGGCCACGAGGCGCAAGGTGTAAAACCCGGGATTGTGGAAGGTATGCTGGGGGTCGGTCGCGTTGGTGGTGGAGAAATCGTCGCTGAAAAACCACTCGTAGGTGTCGGCATGCTGGCTGAGGTTGTCGAACCAGACGGTTTGGCCCTTGCACACCTGGAGCGTGTCGGTGCCCGGGGCGGGCGGCGGGTCGGTGTCGAATTGGGCGACGGGTTCTTCGACGATGGTGACGCAGAGGGCATCTTCGCCGACGCAGGTGCTTGTGCCCGGGTTACCGCCGCTGCTCACCACGACCACCGAAACCGATCCGGCACCCGACGGCCCCCAATTGACGGTGACGGATGTGTTCGTCGGGGCGTTTACGGTGAAATTTTGCGCACCCACCACATTCCAAGTGATGGCGGTGCTAGTACCGGTCGGTGATGGCGGCTGCGGAGGGTTGGCCAGCGAATAGGTGACCGTGCTATACGGGCACACGCGGTCGCAAAATTGTACGTCAATCAGCGGATCGTTCAGGCTGTCGGAGCCACAGATACTCGGGTTGGCAGACACGATTTCCACAGGCAGGAAGTTGGAGATAGTTATTACCATGGAGTCGGTTACCGTCAGTTGGCCGTTAGGAAAAATGACGGTTACCGATATTTTGTACACACCGGGTTGCTGAAAACAAAAGCCCTGTATGCTGTCCACGGTAGTCACAGTCATTCCAGGGGTGGCGCTCCATTGATAAAGCACCGGGGCACTCACGTTGCCGCCACTGGAATAGATCAACTGGGCTCTGAACGTATAACAACCCGGACAACCACTGGTGGGGCCAGAAATGTCCACGGAGAGATTGGTTTGTGAAAAAAGGGTTTGGGCGAACAGGACAAAGATTAGGGCAGGGAAAGATCGGTTTGGCATACGCGGTGGATGATGAGTTAAGGAAACGTGACCAAAGATACACCGGGGTTGGCTGGCGCTGTATGGGCGGGTTGGTCGAGTGCCGGGGCAACGCTAAGCGAAGACCGCAATTTCTTCACGAACCATTGAATATACTACCCTTGTGCATGATTTTGTGCAACTCTGACTCAAGGCTCAAACCCCAGCCCGCCGCCGCACATTTACCCGAATGGCCCGCTCCACCGGTTGCCCGGCCACAAAGATCAGGTACCCGCCACCGCCCGCGCCACTCAGCTTCCAGCCCAACGCCGCGTCGCGGTACTGTTCGATCAAACGAAAAATGTCCGCATCGGCCATGTGGGGAAACATGGCCACTTGCGCTTCGAACGACTGCCGAAACGCCGCGCCGAAGGCCGCCGCATCGCGGTTCAAAATAGCCTGCCAGCAGTTTTCGGCAGCCACTGCCAAAGCCTTCGCCCCTTCGGGCGTGATTTGTGTGTCGGCAAGCACCGAATACCCCTGCGTGCGCGGGCCGAGCGTCACGAGGTACAAGTGTTGTTCGAGCCAGTCCAGCACAGCATCGTCATGGTTACTTTCGATGCTTTCGGGCCAGTAACTGCCGGTGTAGCTGAGTTTGTTCAGCCCGGGCAACGCTATGCCGAGGGCATCCTGCGAACCGGAAACTTCCGCCGTGCCGGGCGGATTTTCGTAGGCAAACAGCAGTTTGCCGATTTGTTCGGGATCGCCGCCGGGCAGGGCGGTGCGCCACAGTTCGATGGCTTTTTTGCGGGTACTGGTGGCCATGCCGCTGCGGTCGTTGAAAGCATGCGTCGGCTCGATGCTGAGTGTGAGCACCGGGCCGGGGTGCAGCGCCGATACCCAAGGTTGGTCCAACCAGCCACCAGCCAGATCAATGCGGTAGGGAATGGTGCATTCTTCCCGCAGGGCTGTGCTGCTTCGTTCGGGCAGGTTGCTGGCGGGAATGCGTTTAGAAACCACGTACTCAATGCCTTGTTCGCGGCAAAGCGCCTCTTTAGCCGGGGTGTGGCCATCTTCATTTACAAAAAAAATATCTGGACGAATGGCATCCAATTCGGCCAGAAAATCGAGGATGCCCATGCCGGAATTGATGCGCACCTCGTGGGTGCATGCAAGCGCGTCGAGCATGAATTTTCGCTCGTACTGCGGGTTCACGGGCGCGCGGCCTTTCAGGTGGCGCACATTTTCGTCGGAGCCGATGCAGACGTACAAATCGCCCAAGCGGGCGGCTTCTTGCAGGAATGCTACATGGCCGCTGTGCAAAAGGTCGAAGCAGCCGGTGACAAATGTTTTTTTCATTGAAACTCACTGGCCGCCACTCCCGCCACTTTTTGCAGCAAAAGTGCTTTTTCGCTCGCCGACAACTTGGGGAGCAAGGCTTTTGCTTGTTGTAAAACTGTCATGGTTCGTTTTTTTGCCGTTCAAAGATAGGGCCACCATCGGTCAACGGGAAAAAAAACTACCTTTGCGCCCCATTTTTCCAATCAAATCGGACTAATCGAATCAATCAAATGCAACATATCCGCAATTTCTGCATCATCGCACACATTGACCACGGCAAAAGCACGCTTGCCGACCGACTGCTGGAATTTACAAAAACCATCAGCAAGCGGGACATGCAGGACCAGGCATTGGACAACATGGACCTCGAGCGCGAGCGCGGCATCACCATCAAGAGCCACGCTATCCAGATGCGCTACGTCCACCCGGCCAACGGCGAGGAGTATATTTTCAACCTGATTGACACGCCCGGCCACGTGGACTTTTCCTACGAAGTGAGCCGAGCCATTGCCGCATGCGAGGGCGCCCTGCTGCTTGTGGATGCCTCCCAAGGCATTCAGGCTCAAACCATCAGCAACCTGTACCTCGCCGTAGACCACAACTTGGAGATCATTCCGATCGTGAACAAGGTGGACATGGAAAGCGCCAATATCGAGGAAGTTCAAGACCAGATCATTGATCTGATCGGTTGCGAACGCGAGGACATCATCTCCGCATCCGGCCGCACGGGCATCGGTATCGAGGAAATCCTCGCCGCCGTGGTGAACCGAATACCGGCCCCCAAAGGCGACATCGAAGCCCCGCTGCAAACGATGATCTTCGACTCCATGTTCAATTCCTACCGGGGGGTCGTCGCTTACGTCCGTCTGATGAACGGCGCGCTGCGCAAGGGCGATAAAATCAAGTTCATGGCCACCGGGAAAGAAGTGGTGGCCGAAGAGGTTGGTATCCTGCGCATGGGCCTACAGGACACGGGGGAACTCAAGGCCGGCAACGTGGGCTACGTCATCACCGGCATTAAAGTCAGCCGCGAAATCAAAGTCGGCGACACCATCACCCAACTCGCCCGCCCGTGCAGCACGCCCGTCAAGGGCTTCGAGGAAGTGAAGCCGATGGTTTTTGCCGGCCTCTACCCCTTGGACAACGACGACTTCGAAGATCTGCGCGACTCCCTCGAAAAACTCCAACTGAACGACGCGTCCCTTGTGTTCGAACCGGAAACTTCTGCCGCACTCGGCTTTGGCTTCCGCTGCGGCTTCCTCGGCATGCTCCACCTCGAAATCGTGCAGGAGCGCCTCCAGCGCGAGTTCGACCAGGACATCATCACCACGGTGCCCAACGTACCCTACTTCGCCACAGACTTGAAGGACAAGCGTTTCGACGTGCGCCAACCCGCCGAACTGCCCGACCCCAACCACCTCAAGTCCGTGGAAGAACCGTACATCTTCGCCCAGATAATCACCAAGCCGGAGTACATCGGCAACATCATGACCCTCTGCCTGGATAAGCGCGGTATCCTGCAAAAACAAACCTACCTGACTCCCACCCGGCTCGAAATGACCTTTCACATGCCGCTGGCCGAGATTGTGTTCGATTTCTACGACAAACTCAAATCTTCTACCCGCGGTTACGCCTCGTTCGACTACCATATCCTCGACTACCGGGAAACCGACCTGATCAAACTCGACATCAAACTCAATGGCGAACAAGTGGACGCGCTCAGTGCGCTTGTACACCGCTCCAAAGCAGAATACATGGGCCGCAGGATGTGCGAAAAACTGAAAGACCTGCTGCCGCGCCAACAATTCCAAATCGCCATCCAAGCCTCTATCGGCCAAAAGGTCATCGCCCGCGAAACAATCAGCGCCTTGCGCAAAGACGTGACAGCCAAGTGCTACGGCGGCGACATCAGCCGCAAACGCAAGCTGCTGGAAAAACAAAAAGAGGGCAAAAAACGCATGAAACAGTTCGGCAATGTCGAGGTGCCGCAGGAGGCGTTTTTGAAGGTGTTGAAGTTGAATGATTGAGGTACCTCCACGGGACTCGCGACAATATTTCCCGACGGCGCTATCCGATTTTGCAACTTTCGCTGCACATGCTGGCTTGCCAGAGGCGATTCTCAAGAATATTTTGCAGAAAATCCACCGAAAAAAGCCTGCTGCGCAGGTGAAGATTAGGCAGTCGTTGTTGTCGGACGACCTGAGAACCGCCTACCGCAACATGCTGGAAGAGCGGCTGGCGCGGTTGGAGGGCGGGTAATGTGGGCGCTACATAGTGGCAAGAATGGAAACGCGGATGGGGCGGATTTGAAGGCTGAAGTGGAAGAGGGGTAGCTACCCGATCCATTGGAGGTTCGACTTGGAGTCGAACCTTCAATGGGAAAGGAATCTACCGCCATAGCAGCATTTTTGCCCGAACAAAACCCAAACAAATTTCTATTGGCAAAAAAATGTGCTACTTTTGCTGCCAAAGCAGTAAAAATGGAGATTCAAGATTTTGCCCTTATGGTGTTGTTTCACCGCAAAAAAAGCGGTATGTCGCGGGAAGACTGCGCCCGGCTGGCGGGCGTGGGCAAGACTGCGCTCTATGACATGGAGCACGGCAAGGCCAGCGTCCAGATGGACACGGTGCTGAAAGTGCTGCACGTCCTGAACATCAAAATCCAGTTCGCCAGCCCCCTGATGCACTTGTTTGAGGGCGAAACAACACAGCCTGAGCCATGAGAAAAGCCGCCGTTTTTGTCCACGATGTTTTTGCCGGAACGCTCGCCGAGGTGGGAGCCCGGCAGGCCTACCGCTTCGACTACGCCCCAGAGTACGCGGGCCAGCCCGTGTCGCTGACCATGCCTGTGGCGGCCAGATCGTTCACGTTTGACCGTTTTCCGCCCTACTTCGAGGGTGTGCTGCCGGAGGGCGTTATGCTGGAAGGGCTGGTGCGCAGCCTGAAAATAGACCGAAACGATTTTTTCAGCCAACTGCTCGCCACAGGCGGCGATTTGGTTGGTGCCGTTACTGTTTTCCCTGTCGACGACCATGAATAAATGTCCACTCACCTACCAGCCTTGCGGCACCGAGCGGTACAGCCCGGAGGGGTTGCGGCGCATCCACCGCCAATTGTTCGTGCTCAAAGATTTGCCCTACTCCGCCCAAGAACAGCGGGCGGAAGCCGCTGGCCGGATGCGCCGGATGTCCATTCAAGGCGTTCAGCCCAAGTTGAGCGCAAGGCTCAACCCGAAGGCAGCCCTGTTCGAGTTGACAGACACGGGCGGGCGGTACATCATCAAGCCCCAGAGCGACACCTACCGATGCCTGCCCGAAAATGAGGACTTGACCATGCGCATGGCCGCCGCCTGCGGCATCGAAACGCCATGGCATGGGCTGATTTGGTGCTGCGATGGCAGCTTGAGTTATGTGGTGCAGCGTTTTGACCGCATCGGCAAAACGGAGAAAGTGGCGATGGAAGATTTTGCCCAACTGGCCGGGCTGAGCCGCGAGACGAAGTACGATTTCACGACCGAAAAAATGATTCGGCTCATCGAGGCGCACTGTACGTTCCCGGCTTTGGAAAAACTCAAATTCTTCCGCCTCATCCTGTTCTGCTTCCTGACGGGCAACGAGGACATGCACCTGAAAAACTTTTCGCTGCTCACCCGCGACCACCGCACCGAGTTCTCGCCCGCCTACGATTTGCTGAACACGACGCTCGCGCTCGGCAAGGCCGACGACGAACTGGCCCTGATGCTTGCCGGGAAGCGCAAGGAGTTCCGCCGCAGCGAATTGGTGGACTATTTTGCTTTTGAAAGGCTCGCGCTGCTGCCCGCTGCTGCCCAAAAAACATTGGACAAACTGGCCGCTGCCCGTCCGGGTTGGTTCGACCTGCTGGAACGCTCGTTTCTGCCCGACGACCTGAAAACGAGCTACCGCAAAATGCTGGAAGCGCGGCTGGCGCGGCTGGAAGGTCGGTGAAGGTGGCGGATGACAACGTCGGAAGGATTTGAAACCCTTCCGACGTTTCGTTTCGCGCTTCATTCAAAAATAAACCTTACACCCCGCAGGCACCAAGCGCCGGATGCGCTCCCGCTCGGCTTCAGGGATGGGATTGCCGCTTAAACTCAAGAAGGTCAAGTTATGCAATTTTCCAATTTCAGGGGAGATAGTACCCAGCTGGGCGCAAGTGTTCGGCAACATAAAAAAGCGACGCGGCTCGCGAGCGTCTGTGACGCGATGCGTAGCGTTTGCAAGTCTCTGACTTGTTTGCTTTGCACGCGTAGTAC
>JBEBHD010000198.1:0-10596 GCA_040080915.1 Saprospiraceae bacterium | reverse complement strand
GTTTGGGGTGGGGTTGTACCGGCGGAGCTCGATGCGCTCCAAAATACCATATTGACTTATCGGGATAAACGGTTGCTAAAAAACGTACATAGTTTGAAACGCCAAATAGTGCTCGTTCAGCGAGTTGGCGAAATTGGTGCCGGGCTTGCCGGGGGAGTACAACGCGTTGAACGCCCGATGGTACCGAAACGTGAATCCGATGTGTTTGGAGGCAAAAAAACTGGCACCGACGAGGAAACAAAAACTGTCCTTGTTCAGATCGGGCAGCGCCGGGGTAATACCCGCAATCGAGCTGTTGGGGTCGTCCGCATAGCTGAGCAAACGCGAGTACGACAGGCCGACATTGAAATAGATGCGGAAAAAGTCGGGGTTTTCCAAGTCGCCGTTATTCGCCCAGTCGCGGTAGTGCCATTGCAGGGGCACCTCAATGAAGTTCAGCGTGGTGCTGAACGTGGGCGGGTAGTCAGGCTGGTTGCGCGAGCCGCGCTGCGAGAACAGGATTTCGACGCTCGCCTCCTGCCGCGGTTTGAGCACGACAATGCCGCGCAGACCGCCCTGCAGTCCTACTTTGTGGTAGCCCGCCGAGGCATCACCGTCAATCTGGGAAGCCGTCACGCCGGCGATGATGCCGGCCTTGAAACGTTGCTGCCGCTGGGCGCTGGCAGTGTTGTGGAAAAAAAAGCCAAGAATGGCCAAGGCGACAAGGCATGGTGCCGCCGAAAACATGGTCGTAGTGTGCGTTCGCATGGTGTTTGATATTTGGATACATTTGCGCGGCCTTCGCCGATATCTCAAACGTGTTTTTTGAGGGTGTCTCATGAGCCATTGAACATTGAACATTGAACATTGGTCATTGAACATTGAACATTGAACATTGGTCATTACCAAATAATAATTTTTGAATTTGAAATTTCAAAATTTTAAAAATTAAACGATCAGGGTTCAATGACCAATTTTCAATGACCAAGTGACTCGTGAGACAGCCACGGTTGAGGAAACAAAGGCGGCAAGATAGAATCTTATGCGCTACACGCAAACAACGTTGAAGAAACTAGAGGAACTGCTCGCTGAATTGGACTACGCCGTCCGGTACGAAAAGGGCAGTTTCCATAGCGGCTATTGTATTGTCGAGCACCGGAAAATAGCGGTGGTCAGCAAGTTTTTTGACACCGAGGCGCGAATCAACTGCCTGCTGGACATCCTCGCCTCGCTTTCAATAGACTCGGACGCGCTTTCCGAAAAATCCCGTGAACAATTGGACAAATGGCTGCAAGCCAAACAGGAAACGGAGTAACGTGGGCAGGGTTTCAAACCCTGCCCACGTTGGGCGCACTGATCCCTTCCGACGAAATTCAATCTACCTTTTTTTCTATCACTAACCTTGTCTCAGTATGAAGTTTGCTTTTACCCTACTGCTCGCCCTGCTGATTTCCAATGTACTATTTTCACAAAACGCCCTGACGGGCAAAATCACCGACGACCTCGGCGAACCGCTGCCGGGTGTCACCATCCACGAGCGCGGTACCACCAACGGCACCATTTCCGGATGGGACGGGACGTACACCCTGCGCTATTCCCGCAACGATGCCACCATCGTTTTTCGCCTCACGGGTTTTGCCACCAAGGAAATCCCGGCGGAAGGCCGCTCCGAACTGAACGTGCAAATGGATGAAGGCATGTTCCTCGAAGGCGTGGAGATCGTTGGCTCGCGAGCACAAAACCGAACGGTGACTAACTCGCCCGTGCCCATTGATGTGATTGACATCCGGCAAGTAACCGGAACTCAGGGACAGTTGGACGTGAATCAGTTGCTCCAGTACGCCGCGCCGTCGTTCAATGCCAACCGCCAGACTGGTGCCGACGGCTCCGACCACACCGACCCGGCTTCCCTGCGTGGCCTCGGCCCCGACCAAACGCTCGTACTCCTGAACGGCAAACGCCGCCACCAGTCCAGCCTTGTCAATATTTACGGCACACGCGGACGCGGCAACACGGGCACCGACCTGAACGCCATACCCGCCGCCGCCATCGAGCGCATCGAGGTGCTGCGCGACGGCGCTTCGGCACTGTACGGCTCCGACGCTATTGCCGGTGTGATCAATATCGTACTGAAAGAGAGCACGAACGAGTTTTCGGGCAACGTCAATGTCGGTGCGCACCTGGCTCAGGATAACCCCGACCGCAGCTCCTTCGACGGCGAAAATGTGCAGGTAAACGCTAACTACGGTTTCAAGATCGGTCAGGGCGGATTCGTGAACGTGACCACCGACTACTGGTTCCGCGGGCACACCAACCGCTACGATCCGTCGCTGTACCGCCGCCAGTTTGGCGATGCCAAGGGCACCAATTTCGGCACGTATTTCAACGCCGCCATGCCGCTCAGCCCCACCGCCACGGTGTACGCTTTTGGCGGAAAAAATACCCGCAAAACCGACGCGTATGCCTGGAGCCGCGATGCTGGCAGCCCCCGCAACGTGGATGCCCTGTACCCCAACGGTTTCGACCCGATCATTGCCACCGACGTGGATGACCAGAGCCTGAGCGTCGGCGTGCGCGGTGAGGTATCGAAATGGAACTCGGATTTCAACCACTCCTTCGGCTCCAACCGCTTCCATTATTACGGGCGAAATACCGTGAACGCCAGCCTCGAGGAGCGCTCGCCCACCGAGTTCGACGACGGCGGCTTTCAGCTCCAGCAAAACGTCACATCGCTGAACTTCAACCGGTCTTTCAAAGACTGCCTAAACGGCACCAGCCTCGCCTTCGGGGCCGAGCACCGCGTGGAAAACTACCAGATTTTCGCCGGAGAAGAAGCCTCCTGGCGCACGTATGGCCCAGTGCCTTTTGTTGTCGCTCCCGGCGACACGGTGGCACGACCCGGCGGCGCACAGGGTTTTCCGGGCTTTGGCCCGCAAAACGAGGTGGACGAAACCCGCACCAACCTCGCTGCGTATTTCGAGGGCGAAATCGGCTCCATGTCAAGGGTCAGCCTCAGCGGGGCCGTGCGTTTTGAAAACTACTCCGACTTCGGAAACACGCTCAATGGTAAAGTGGCGGCTCGCCTGCGTTTGGCCGACGGCCTTGCCTTGCGTGCATCCGCGAGCACGGGCTTCCGCGCACCTTCGCTGGCGCAGTTGTACTTCAATTCGGTGTACACCGATTTTGTGTCGGGCGTTGCCACGGACAAGTTTTTGGCAAAAAACAACAGCCCCGTCACCCGCCAACTCGGTATCGAGCCGCTCAAGCAGGAGACTTCCGTCAACTTCGGCGGTGGCATCACATACACGCGCCAGGGACTTTCGGTGACTGCTGACTACTACCGCATCCAAATTGACAACCGCATCGTGCTCACGGGCGATTTTTACAACGACGACAACCAGATCGGCAGCATCCTGCAGGCGCTCAACGTGGGCAGCGCCCGGTTTTTTGCCAACGCCATCAACACCACATCGAGCGGCCTCGACCTGATCGTGGCCCTCAGCGGCAGCATGGGCGACGGCCAGCGCTACAGCATCACGCTCGCCGGTAACATGAACGACATGACCATTGACAAGGTCAACACCAGCCGCCTGTTAGTGGGCAAGGAAGACTCGTACCTGAGCAACCGGGAAAAACTGTTCATTCTCGCCTCAGCGCCCCCGCTCAAGGGCAACCTGACGTTCGACTACCGCGCTCGCCGGTGGGGAGCCAACATTCGGGCGACGTACTTTGATAAATTGGAACTGGAGGACTACGTCGGTGCGATTGATGCCTACGATGCCCGCGTCACACTCGACCTGAGCCTGTCCTTCGACCTGAGCACCAACGTGCGCTGGACCGTCGGCGGCTCCAACCTGCTGAACGCTTACCCGACCAAGCAGGATGCCGAAACAGAAGGCGGCGGCCTGTACGACGCGGTTCAGATGGGCTTCAACGGCACGTTCCTGTTCTCGCGGCTGGGATTCCGGTTTTAAGTTTTGAGTTTTGGGGTTTTGGGTTTTGAGTTGGTTCTGCCAATTCAAAACCCAAAACTGTTACTCTGCCAGTTTAACACATTTCCCGCTCTTCACCCGCTCCCCGCCAGCCACCACTTCCCAAACGTACAGCCCAGCAGGCAGCCCCGCCGCCTCGATTTCATTCACCCCAAACACCAACCGCTGCTCCAGCACGAGCCGCCCTGCCGCGTCGTACAGCCGCAGCGCCGGGCTGCGCAGGTTGGCGCTGAGCGCTACGGCGAACCGCTCCCGGAACGGGTTGGGCCACACGACCACCTGCGCTTGCAGTACGGGATTGTCCTGCGCCGTCACGCCGAGGTAGAGCGTTTTGCAGTGGGTGTCGGTGCCGTACTGGTTGCTCACAGTGAGGCAGACTTGGTAGGCCCCAGACTGTGCGTACTGGTGCTGCGGGTGGCGCACGGCGCTGGCGGGCGAGCCGTCACCAAAGTCCCATGTCCAGGTAGCCGGCTCGTAGTACGACAGGTCGCGGAACTCCACGGCGAGCGGGTCGAGGGTGTCCTGTTCGTAGCGGTACCAGGCTTTTGGGTGGTTGTTCAGGCCGAGGGTGTCGCAGGGCGAGCCGTCGAGGGGGCCAAGGCGGTAGTTGGCAAACGTGGGCAGGCTGCTGTTGTTATTACATATTAGCCGTACCCCAGGTTGCTGAAAAGCGCAGCCTGCACCTATCTCGTCGGGCTTGTGGACAACGTGGAAGGTGCGGGAACCACTGGTGGTAACGATATATATTTTGTCGTCAGGCGCTAAAAAAATCCACAAAAAGGGGGTGGGAAATGGGTCATTGAAATCAATATAGGTAGCAATCAAGTTCCCTGACGAAACCACAGGTTTTGCCTTAAGGTCAAATTGATACAATTTAGGGCCGCCGGAAAGGTATAACCACCTCGAATTGGGAGAGATCGCTACTCCGTAAACGATAGTATCTACAAAATGGACTTGCTCATGCCCTCCAAGCATGCCTGTACAGCGGTCAAAATCGTAAATGTCAACATAATAACCTGTCGGGCCGCCGATGGCATTCTGAACAACATACCGCGATCCGTCGGGCGAAAAAAACGCCTGCCCAATACCATCTTCTCGCATTTGCCCTACGGTTTGCATTCCCATATTATAGATTCCATTCGGGTCAATTAACACCGTGTAAAAGCGGTTGCTCTCAATTTCGGGCACCATCAACCACCAGTCGCGCCCGTTGGCGTGCCGGGTCAAGGCGAGTTTGCCGTATTCCACAGTGTCCGCCACGATGGTTTCCTTGCGTTGTATTACTCCACCAAGGCCGCTGTTCAGCGTCATGTCCACTACCGAATAGTAGCACCCTGTAGTGCCAGCGAGTATCTTACCGTCGGGCAATGTGTACCACTTTTCTTCAAGATGAAAAAGAATATACTGGTTGGGCCTTCCCGGCCAGGGAATGATAATGGCACCTTGTGGCAGATCGTAGCCGGTTTCATTGAATGCGTTTATCTGTCCGCCGTTCTGCATCACCAGGTGCGATTTGTTGAAAACGTCAATACCGTTGAAATAGAAAAGCAACTGGCCAATGCTGTCGCTTATGGCGGCATCGGTATCGTTGAAAAATGCGTCTGCAAGTTGATTGTCGGTGATCTCTAATGACCCGTTGGAGAACCTCAGAATATTAATACCAAACCTATCATCATTGGGTGACCAATCTCCACCTGCGTAACCAAACAGCATGATGTTTTCATGGCCCTGAGCAAAAAGCGAATTGCAGCACAGAATAAAAATTAGTGCAGGGAAAAGTATTTTCATGTTCGGGACAAAAGGGAAGCGGGCAGACCATGCAATGATCTGCCCGCTTAGAGTTAAGGAACAACGATGAACTTCACGACTTGTACCGGGGCACCTTCCGCAGACACCCGACAGACATACAACCTGGGAGCAAAGGAATAAGCGAGCACTTCGCCGATACGGATACGGGTATCCGTGGCCCCTTGATTCAGTAAAGCGATAGCAAATATGGTTGTCAACATCGGTAATTTCATTCCGCAAGTTTAACACATTTCCCGCTCTTCACCCGCTCTCCGCCAGCCGTCACCTCCCAAACATACAGCCCAGCAGGCAGTCCCGCCGTTTCGATCTCGTTCACACCAAACACCAGCCGCTGCTCCAGCACCAACCGCCCCGCCGCATCGTACAGCCGCAAGGCCGGGCTGCGCAGGTTGGCGCTGAGCGCCACGGCGAAGCGCTCGCGGAATGGATTGGGCCACACCAACACCTGCGCCTGTAGCACCGGGTTGTCCTGCGCGGTCACGCCGAGGTAGAGGGTCTTGCAGTGGGTGTTCGAGCCGTATTGGTTGCTCACGGTGAGGCACACGTGGTACGCCCCCGGCTGCGCGTACTGGTGCTGCGGGTGGCGTTGGTTGCTGGCTGGCGAGCCGTCACCAAAGTCCCATGTCCAGGTAGCCGGCTCGTAGTACGACAGGTCGCGGAACTCCACGGCGAGCGGGTCGAGGGTGTCCTGCTCGTAGCGGTACCAGGCCTTGGGGTCGTTGTTCAGGCCGAGGGTGTCGCAGGGGGAGCCGTCGAGCGGGCCGAGGCGGTAGTAGGGAAAGTTGGGCAGGCTGAAGTCGTTGTACTTGAGCAAGCGTACCGCGTGCTGCTGGTACTGGCAGTCCGGCCATGCCTCGTCAGGGTTTTGGATCACATGCAGATACTGCGTGCCGTTGGTGGCCGAGCCATATATTTTGCCGTCGGGGGCCGATTGCAGCATGTAAAGCGAAGTAGGAAAAGGGGCTTGAAAGCCGTCGTAAATGGCGATCGCCTTACGACTGGCAGGGATGTCAGAAGCCCAAAGGTCGTATTGGAAGGCTGTGTCGCGCTTGTTGTGATACAGATAATGGGAATTGGGGGAAAAGGCCAAGCCACCGTAATTGCCCCACATATTGATTTGAATCTGGTTAGAAAGAAACCCGGTACACCGGTTGAAGTCAAACAAATGCAAATGGCCTCCATCTGATAAAAACGTGACAGCATTGTATATTGCAAACTTGGTTCCGTCCGGAGAAAAACAGGCAGCAGGAAACCCGTTAATGATTGGAAAGTCAATCACCGCCAACCCTAAGTGGTGAATTCCGTTCGGATCTATTAAAAACCTATGGTATTGGGTTGAGTTTCGTTTGAACGACAGCAGCCACCAGTCGCGGCCGTTGGCATGTCTACAAAGTGTTACGGCTCCACCAATCAAGGTATCTTTCTTAATAATTCTAAGTTGGCGTTCCAATGTTTGCCCAAATCCATTGTTTGCCGATCGGCTGATGATTGCCCCGCTGATATCTGCTGAACAAATATCCAGTATCGCCCCGTTACTTTCCAGCAGGTAACGCTGGCTGGCGTAGAACAGAATAACGCTATCTGATTTTCCCGGAAAGGGAACAAAAACGGAACCTTGTGGAAGCAATGGATGACTCATGTAGTAATAATACTTTTCCACCTCCTCGCTCAAGCCATCGCCGTTTTCTATGGCCTGAAACTGCCTGTTTTGTATCTGGATGCCGTTGAAAAAAGCAAACAGGTCGCCTTCAAAAGTAGAAAACGCTGAGTTGTTGTGTGGAAACTCATAGCCCCACATATAAGTAGGAATGGTGTCTATTATTAGGCTCCCGTTGTTAAAAGTCAAAAGGCTGTGGCCGTATTCGGCACCAAAGCCTGGATACCCTAATACCCAAGTGTTATCGTGCCTTTGAGCACTTAATGGGGCGCACAGTGCCAGTATGCTGCATAACAAAAAAGTTAAACGCATGACGAAAAAATTAAGCCCGGCTGCTTGCTTATTGGCACGCAGCCGGGCAGGAGAAATTAGCGGATGATGGAAATTTTTACAGGCGCGAATTGGTGCTGAGCCACCGAAACCCGGCAGAGGTACAGGCCACTTTTCAAATTGGAAATGTCCATGTCGAGTGCGCTTCCGTTCAGGAGCCTCTGTTCGTCGAGAATGACCCGTCCAGTCAAGTCCAGTAACTGGATACTGGCCACTGCCCCAGCGCCAGCGGGGATTGCGATATTGATCCGATCTTGAGCAGGGTTGGGCCAAGCCAGCACCTGCTGCGGCGCTGCCGATTGCCGAGGGTTGCCTTGGCGAGCGCCGGAGGGGACACAAAGCGCGTCGTCGTCAAAGTGTTTGGCAATTTTGGTTCGATACAAACCTCGAGCAGCAAGCACTGCGCGGCCGCCTGTGAACGGGCACTGGTGGGCGATCTCCGACACCTCATCGAACTGGGCCTCGTCGAGTTGTGATGCGTCGTCGGCGCACATCTCCAGATAAACCCGCCATACCGCTTTCTGGTTGCTTTGCAGCACATCTGCTTCGAGCAGCGCGTTCACGACTGGCAGTGTTGCCTGTGCCCGTACCTGGCGAAGCGAATCGAGCGCGGCTCGTACCTGAAGTAAGCTGTTTTGTTGGGCGACCAATCGGTTTCGCACGGCCTGAGCCTGCCAATACAGCAGCAGCGAATCGGCGAGGTTGCTGGCCGAAGGCAGCCCGGCCAGTATCGCAGCACTTTCCGCTTCGATGGCCTGCAGGCTGTCCCGTAGGTGTTGAACGGCGGACAAAATGGCCTCGGGCGCTTCGTCAACAGACTGCGTCAAGACCTCGGCATCGTAAAAGGATTTGATCGCCCCACCTGCTTCAGCGGCGCTGAAAAACGAGTCTACCAGCGCAACCTGTCCGTGCATTTCCGGGTACGTCTTCAATCGGGCATATAAGTCGCGGGCCAGTTCCCAGCGCAGCATGGTGGCATCCGTCAGGGTATCGAAGACATGCCAGACCAGAGCCAAATCACTTGTCTCAATTCCGGAGCGTTCACCCTCTGGATATTCAAGCGGAGCACATAGCGCGTCTGTCAAGCAATTATCTGCCAGTGCGTTGTTTGTCTTAAACCATTCTGCGGATGGCGCATTCGGTGTCGAAACCATCTCCGGGCGATGCGGGGTGTTCGGGTCAGTTACAAAAAACAGAGACTGGGGGACAATTACAGGCCCTCCAAAATGCATTGCCGTACCAGAACTTGGGTAAAAACGATTGCTGTTGGTCGTTGGGGGAGCGCCCGAGATTTGTACCGGCTGATGCCCAATAACAGTCTGATTGCCATGGAGGGTCAGGCAATGTTTATGGTTGTACAAATCCGTCTGCCGCAATTTCGTGCCCTGGCAGCTACCGGTGAAAGAAACCCCCGCATCAGTACCGATAGCAGTATTGCAACAGTATTTGTTGCCTGTGCTCATGCTCGCACCATATCCCAATGTTCCAATCGCGGCCTGCACCACGCTGGAGGTCACGGTGTTGCCATAGAGGTAGTTGTCGTCGGAGCCCTCGAACGATATGCCGTAACTGCCTAAGCCAACCTGCGGCGGATTTTGGGGCAGGTTTATGGTCACATCGTTGTCGGCTATGTTCCAGCCGCCTATGTCGTTTATCAGTATCCCGGCGACATAGTCATCTAAATTGATGATGTTGCGCGATATTTTTGGTGACATGGTGCTGTTCAGCACAACCTTGGGGCCGCCGTTCCAAAGCAGCATGACGTTGCTGTATTCGTTGCTGGCTTCTGTCTGGTTGTCTTGCGTCTGGAAGGTATTGTTATCAAAGGTGTACTTTTCTAACCAGCCCGATTTTCGCAAATTCCAACCCCGCACCCCGTACCGCAAAAACCCGATCTGGTTATTATCCGCCATATCCACAGAAAAGGGCCGACGCACCTCCAGCCCGATCCGCACCTTCTCGGTCTGCGAATTTTTTAACGATACCAAGCCATCGTGGTGGTTAACAGCATGGCCAGCCCGGTCAAAGGTGCATTCTGTTCCCTCTATGATCCCGCCCGTGGCAGCCACTCCTACGCCGGTGGAGGAGGCAAACCCCGGCTGTTGGGTGTCCATGAACCCGATCATGTTCACAAAATCGCTTCGCCGCACATCGAGGAATACGTTTTCGGCAATGACCCCGTTTCGCAGGTTGACGAACCGGTTTCGAATTCCGGTTGCGGCCCCCACGTCGAAGTTGGCCCCGAGGATGGCCACGCCCGCGTAGCCGTTTTTGGAGTCGTAGTTGGGCAGCCCCGCGTCACAAGGCGGGAGCAGGTCGCCGAGGGCGTTGTTCTTTCCTCGGCACTCAAACACGTTGCCGATGAAAGGCGTGTGCCACACGTTGCCGCCGAAGATGCCGCCGCCGTTGCCGGGTATGTACAGCCCGACATGGTCGCGCTCGAAGCGGTTGTGCTGGATATCCACCTGTGTGGGAGTAAGCCCGGTAAACGGCCCGGTCGGTGTCGCTAACAGGGCGTACTGGGCATCGGCGATGCTGTTGTTTCGGAACGTCAATCTGCCCGACGATGCCACCGTGATGCCCCGCCACATCGTCTCACAACCGTAGATGTTGTTGTACTCCATCGTCAGGTGCGCGAAGGCGTTCACTGCGATTTCCGAGCAGGGCTGCATGCGGATGTTCGGGCAGCCTTGGATACTCAGGTTTTGATCCAGCACGAGCTTGCCAGATATGGCGATACAGCCGTTGTGCTCGGTGGCATCAATAATGCCGTCGTTGTTTTGGTCGTAGTTGTACACGGATTCCAGTACAGAATACGGTGTGCCTTGG
>JBEBHD010000197.1:0-10639 GCA_040080915.1 Saprospiraceae bacterium | reverse complement strand
TATATAAATAGACTCGTTGCGAAGGTGGGGTTTGAGCGAGAAAAAATTGGTCGATTTTGGGCAGACAAAGCAAATTTTGCAGCCGAAATCGGTTATTTTCGGTGGAAAGTTTAACGAAGTCAAGTAGAAATCGATCAATTTTTCCGCTTCATGTTCCCTTCTTACTGAAAGTCAAGCGTAAGAATCTAGGCTGCTGACAGTCACCCGACACTTTCAGCCGGTTGGGAACATGAGCCATTTTTCCCGCCAACACCGGCCTTTGCAACAAGCCTGATTTTAATTATGCAACGACCACAATTTCATAACAAAAACCTGATCCCGCAAATAACCACGAAGTGCATTCATCGGTCCACCGTTGCTGCTTGCCATTAGCATAGGAACCGCCTGGCGGTATACAGAAACCTAAAAATTCATGGCTAGTGCATTCACTTGAGGGACATGCAATGCCCTTGCATTGTGGATAACCGCCTTCAGCGCCAAATACTTTTGACATTTCTTCGCGAGACATTTTTGCACTTAGAAACATTTCAAAATTGTTAGAGTCCATAATAGAGTTGTTTGTTATGAAAATCAATTAGTTAAGCAGCAATAGTTCGTGAAAAATTTCGGGTTTACTGATTCGGTCAGGCATGGTTAAAAACTAAAAAGCGTGTAACGTTTACGTTTGGGTTCCTTACACCAACACGTACACGCTATGACCGGAACTGGAGAGTCCCTGAGTGAAATGATAGGCTATTTGGCTGGAAAAGCAGCCGTCCGTCGTCGGATTTTGCAGACTATTTTTCCCTTGCTGCTGACCATGTCTTGGCGGGCCCGTGTCGGCGGCTAAGGCCGCCCACTGGCTGCTCATCGAAACGGAACAACGGGGCCCTTTCTGCATGGCCGAACTGAAAACATACTACCAAAACCTAGCCCTACTCGAACGACTTTCGGTCGCCTTGAACCTCCACCCAACCGAAACAAAAAACAACTAAAAAATCAAAGAACTCTTATTCTCAACAAGTTATGTCTCATTGGCCGCTTGATTTCTTTCACGAACCATTGATAGATTTGTACAAAGGTCTACCCCCTCAGTGCCAAAATCTGGCACTGGCGAAAAAAAGTTTGATTTATTTTCGCCGCCTTGGATGGACAGGAGTTTTTTGCCGCCTACGGCGATGGAAACATCTAATTTCACCGGTTCCTTATAATAGTAGGTGCCGCCCTCCCGGTCGTAGCCAATGGGGAAGCCCTGCTCACGCAGGTCGGCGATGATGCGACACACGTCGCGCTTGCTGGTGCCGAGGCGGTCTGCCAAGTCGCAAGGGGTACCGGTGGCCCGGGTTCGGATGAGGTGATCCAGGCGCTGGAGCAGGTAGAAGTCGTCGAAGAGTTTGATTTTCATGACTCAAGGCGGTGGTTTTGGTGAAAAAAGTTGTCAGGTTCCGAGTTCCAACTGGTTTTTGATCAAGTGGTAATATTCGCCCCGCCGGGCAACGAGTTCGTCGTGCGTGCCGGTTTCCACGATCTGCCCTTTGTCTAACACCACGATCTGGTCGGCGTGGCGCACGGTACTGAGGCGGTGGGCCACCACCACCACGGTTTTGGGAGCCCCCTCCCGACCTCCCCCAGTGGGGGAGGAGTAGTAGGCGTACAGGTTTTCCGTGATGGCCCTTTCGTTGTTGGCGTCGAGGGCGTTGGTGGCCTCGTCGAAGAAGAGGTAGTCGGGGTTTTTGTACACGGCGCGGGCGATCAGCAGCCGCTGGCGCTGGCCCTGACTGATGCCGTTGCCGCTGGCCCCGATCTTAGTGTTGTAGCCGAGGGGCAGCGATTCGATGAAGTCCCGGATGTTGGCCACCTCTACCGCCTGGCGGAGTTTGGCCACATCGGGGCGTTCGTCGCATTCCGAGATGTTGTTGGCTATCGTGTCGGAGAACACGAACCCGTCCTGCATGACCGCGCCGCAATACTTGCGCCATTCGGAGGGCGTTATTTGCCGCAGGGGCACAGCGCCGAACCGGATGTCGCCCTTGGAGGGCAGGTAAAAACCGAGCAGGAGTTTCAACAGGGTAGTTTTGCCGCTTCCGCTCGCGCCCACGATGGCGGTCACCTTGCCGCAGGGGATGGTCAGGTGTATGCCCTGCAGCACGTCGTCGTGCAGCGGGTTGTATCGAAACGACAAATTTTCGATGTGGATGTCCGCGCGTATGCCCCCCGGATCAAAGCCGCCGGACGCAACATAAGCCGTGCCGTTGGCCGAAGGCGCAGCATCGTCGGTACGGGCCGCGCCGAAGGCTTGCGCCTGTTGCGCGTCCTCGTCGGGCTGGTCGCGTATCTCGCCGAGGCGTTCGAGGCTGATCTTGGCGTCCTGTGCCGACCGGATGAACCCGATGAACTGCTGCAAAGGCGCGTCCATCTGCCCCACCATGTACTGCACGGCCAGCATCATGCCGAGGGTCATCTGGCCGTCTATCACCGCCTTGGCGGCTACGAAAGCGATCAGGATGTTTTTGCTCTGGTTGATGAAGCCCGCGCCCGCCTCCTGCCATTGGGCGAGGTTGAGCGACAGTATTTTGGTGCGAAAAAGCCGCGCCTGTATGCCCGCCCATATCCAGCGGCGTTTGCGCTCCGAGCCTTGCAGTTTGATCTCCTGCATGCCCTGAATCATCTCGATCACGGTGTTGTTGTTTTCGCCCGACTGCTGGAAGCGCAGGTAGTCTATCTCCTTGCGCCGCCGCAGGAAAAACAGTATCCAACCGACGTACAGCGCAGCGGCGGCACAAAAAATGGCGAATATGGCCGTCTTGTAGGCCGCCAGTACCAGCCCGAACACGACGAAGTTGATAACGGAAAAAAGTACCGGCAGTGCAGACTGGGTCAGGAACGCCTCGATGCGGGCCTGATCGCCGATGCGCTGCATGAGGTCGCCGGTCATCTTGGTGTCGAAATAGCCGATGGGCAGGCGCATCAGTTTCGCCAAAAAATCGCTCACCATGGCCACGTTGATGCGGGTGCCCACGAACAACAGGATGCGGTTTTGAAGAAACTGCACCGTCATCTGGCTGAAAAAGAGCATCATCTGAGCGGCCAGCATCAGGTAGATGAAGCCGATGTTGCGGTTTTCGATCCCGAAGTCAACCACGCTCTGCGTGAGAAAGGGGAAAATCAGCGTGAACACACTGGCCAAGGCCATTCCGGCCACCACTTGCACCAACAGGCGCCGGTGGGGCAGTGCATAGCCGAACGCGTGCGACAGCCGCGCCGTGGAAGCGGGCGCGCCGGCCTCGTGCCGGTAAAAATCGGGGGTCGGCTCCAACAGGATCAGGATGCCTTTTTCTGCGTCGCTGGCCCACGATTTTTCAAAATCGGCGCGGGCGATTTTGAATTTTCCGGCACCCGGGTCGGCGACCCAGACATGGCGCTGGCTGGCCCGGTGTACCACCACAAAATGGTTCTGGTTCCAATGCGCCACGCAAGGCAGCGGGGCGGTGAGCAGGCAGGCCGTGTCTGCGCCGGTATCGAAGGGCACTTTCACCGTCATGGTTCGGAAACCAACGGTTTCGGCGGCTTCCATGATGCCTTGAGCGGACACGCCCTCGCGGCTGAGGTAGCTGCGCTCACGCAAATAGGGCAACGGGTACTTGCGGCCATGCGCGGCAGCCACCATCATCAGGCAGGCAGGGCCGCAATCCATCGCGTCTCGTTGGCGAAAAAAGGGGAAGGTCAAGGGCATTGAAGCGGTTGATTGCGGGCTGAACGCACACTCGAAGAAAGACCTTTCGTCCATACCGGGCGGCTCGCTCAATCCTACGTATTTGGTAAATGGCGGGATTAAATTAAGGTCAGCAAATGTAGATAACTATTGTTTCTAATTTGCCATCCGCCAAATAGGCAAGCCCTTCACTTTGTTGATATTTTGGTATAATAGTCTTGTGTTCTTTGTATTGTCAGAAGATAATCCCCCCCCCGTACAACTTTAACTTTTTTCGATAGGATGTTTTGGAAAAATTTTGCGCCAATGCCCGACAAAAGGGCGATGGGCGCACAATACTGGGCATTTTTTTAAACCGCAGAGGCGCGGAGGTTTTTTTTGAAAATCAGTAACTGGTTAGCCTCCAAAAACTTGGTGAAGCCCACTGTGACACCTTTTTACGACACAACGCCATATATTTTGCAGACTTTTGCCCGCAAATTTTGGCTATGAAATGCGTCCTTTTTTCCCTATTCGCTTTGACGGCGGTGCCCTTGTTTGCCCAAATGAATCTACAGCCCGCCGTGCCCAACCCGACGCTCGGCCTGCTCACCCGCTACGAGATACCGGGCAAAAACCCCGAAGGCCTGCACATACGCAGGGCGGAATCGCCCGTCCTGCTGGACGGCCTGCTCGACGAGGCCGCCTGGCGCTCGGCACAGGTGGGCGTGGATTTCAGCAAACAGTTTCCCGTAGACACCGGCCTGGCCGAGGCCCGCACGGAGGTGCTGCTCACCTTCGACGAGCGCAACCTGTACATCGGCATCGTGTGCTGGCAAGACCGCGCCAACTACACCGTGCCCAGCCTCAAGCGCGATTTTCCCAACGGTACCAGCGACTGCATCAACATGCTCATCGGGCCCTCGCGCGACGGCCTCAACGGGTTTTTCTTCAGCGTCAGTCCGCTCAACGCCCAGCGCGAGGCGCTTATGGACAACGGTGCCAACCTCGCCTTTGAGTGGGACAACCGCTGGGCATCGGTGGTCTCCAACTACGACGACCGCTGGGTAGCCGAGGTGGCCATACCGTTCAAAACCTTGCGCTACACCGTGGCCGAGGGCGAAAATATTTGGGCCGTGAATTTTGTGCGCGTGCGCGTGAAAGGCTGGGAAGTCAGCACCTGGAAGCCCGTGCCGCGCCAGTACGCCGCCAACAACCTCGCCTTTTGCCACGAACTGCATTGGGACAGCCAGCCGCCCAAGCCCGGAGCCAGTATTTCCGTCATCCCCTACACCAACGTCCGCTACGACAAGGACTTCCGTCGCGATCCTGCCACGCTGGAAGTGACCGACCGGCCCGACCGCGCCAAGGCCAATTTCGGTGGCGATGCCAAGATCGGCATCACGCCCTCGCTCAACCTTGACCTGACGTTCAACCCCGATTTTTCGCAGGTGGAGGTGGATCGCCAGGTGGCCAACCTGAGCCGATTCGAGCTGTTTTTCCCCGAACGGCGGCAGTTTTTTCTGGAAAACCGCGACCTGTTCGCCATGTTTGGCTTCCCCAGTACGCGGCCCTTCTTTTCCCGCCGCATTGGTCTGGCACGCAACCCCCTGACCGGCCTGAACGAGACGGTGCCTATTCAGGCAGGCGCTCGCCTGAGCGGCAAACTAAACGACGACTGGCGCATAGGCCTGCTCAATATGCAGACCGCCCGCGTCAACTGGGACAGCGCCAGTGTGCTGCCAGCGGCCAATTTCACGGTGGCCACCGTGCAACGCAAGGTGTTCCAGCGCAGCGCCATCAGCGCCATTGTGGTCAACAAGGAAAATTTCACGGGCGACCTCAAGGAGGGGCAAAAGGCTGGTATTCAACCCTGGAACCGCGTGGCCGGCCTCGAATACAACCTCTACAGTCCCGACAACCGCTGGGAAGGCGAGTGGTACTACCACCGGTCATTTTCCCCAGACCCCCGAAAACGCGGACATACCCTGGCCAATTTCCTCGGCTATTTTGACCGGAATTTCAACACCCGCGTGGGTTATATTTTAGTAGACTCGTTTTACAACTCCGAATCCGGTTTTGTGCCCCGCACGGGCTACCAGGGTTTTTTCCCCGGCATGGGGCTGTCGTTTTACCCAGAAAAAAGTGCGATCAACAGCTGGCACCTCGGCTTGGAAGGCGACCTGACGTACTCCCTCGATTTTAAAAACACCGACCGCGATGTGGCGCTCTATGGTACCCTGAATTTCAAAGACCAAACGAGCCTGAACGCTGTGCTGGTCAGCAGCTACACCTACCTGTTCAGCGATTTCGACCCCACCAACCTGTACCGACCGGGCACGCAACCCCTGCCGGGCGGACGGGGATACGACTACAACAGCATGCGCATCCGCTTCAACAGCAGCAGCACCTACAACCTGCAAGGGCGGGTGGACATTCGCTTCGGGCAGTTTTTCAACGGCGAGGCTCAAGGCGTGGAGGGCGAACTGTCGTACCGCTGGCAACCAGTGGGCACGTTCGCGATGGGCTATAGTTACAACCGAATCCGCCTGCCGGGGCCGTACGCCTCGGCGGATTTTTGGATACTCGGCCCGCGGGCGGAGTTGTCGTTTTCGCGCAGCGTGTTTGCCAGCGCGTTTTTGCAGTGGAACACACAGGCCAACAATTTCAACATCAACACCCGCCTGCAGTGGCGGTTTGCACCGGTGTCGGACCTGTTTTTGGTGTACACCGACAACTCCTTCGCAGAAGCTGTGCCGAACACAGCCGCACGGTTTTTGTCGCCAAAAAACCGCGCGTTGGTACTGAAAGTGGTGTACTGGTTGAACTTGTGACTGGGAGGGGCCTCAATCCACCCAATCAGCCACAAACACATTCGTATCGCGGGTGCCCTTGTTGTTGCGGTTGCTGCTCCAGGCTATTTTTTTGCCGTCAGGCGAGAACATAGGGAACGCGTTGAAGATGCTCTCCGAGGTAACTGGCTCCAATCCGGTTCCGTCGAGGGCTATCATGTACAGTTGGAAATCGTACCCGCGCGTGGAGTGGTGGTTGCTGGAAAAAATGATTTTTTTTCCCGAAGGGTGGAAAAACGGTGCCCAGTTGGCCTTCCCGAGCCGGGTGACCTGCCTCAGGCCGGAGCCGTCGGCGTTGCACATAAAAATTTCCATGTTGGTGGGGGCGACGAGGCCTTGCGCGAGCAGTTCGCGGTACTCGCGGATTTCCGTATCGGTCTTGGGGCGGCTGGCGCGGAACACGATCTGGCTGCCGTCGGGGCTGAAAAAAGCGCCGCCGTCGTAGCCGAGGTCGAAGGTGAGCTGCCGCAGGTCGGAGCCGTCGAGGTTCATGGTCCACAGTTCGAGGTCGCCGGATCGGGTGCTGGTGAATAGGATTTTGTCGCCCTTGGGGCTGAGCACTGCCTCGGCATCGTAGCCGGGCCGGTCGGTGAGACGCTTCACGATCTTGCCCTTGAGGTCGGCCACGTAGATATCGTACGATTCGTACACGGCCCACAGGTACTTGCCGCCGGGGCGCACATCGGGCGCGGGTGGGCAGGTGTCGGCGGCGGCCATGGTGCTGGCAAACAGGACGTGCTTGCCGTCGGGCATGAAGTACGAGCAAGTGGTACGACCTTTTCCGCCGCTGATGCCGAGTGGGCGATAGGCCGGGTTGTCGGCGGCCTTGTTCACGTCCATGGCGAAAATATGATCGCAGTGCAAGCCCCAGGCTGGGTTGTTGCTCTGGAACGTGAGCCATTTGCTGTTGGGACTCCAGTAGGCCTCGGCGTTGTCGCCGCCGAAAGTGAGTTGGCGGACGTTGCGCAGGTGTTTTTCCGCCGCAGGCGGTAGTTTTTCCTGTGTCGGCTGCGTGTGTACGGGCGTTTGGGCGAAAAAGAAAAGGGCAAAAAAGAGGGCGATCAGGCGCATTTCGGTTCGTTTTTTCAAAAAAAGAGGCAAGGATAGGACGATTGCAGGAAAGGGTGGGTCAGGTGTTTGTAAAAAAACAGATCGAGTGCTGCACGCAGCAAAAATTCAGCGGAATGCCACCGAGTTCGTGTTTTCTGTCTATTCCCAGCCAACAGTTCGGCGGCGTTCGCGTTCTTAGCGGCTGATATGAAAAAACTGCTCTGTTTGTCCGCCTGCCTGCTCGTTTTCGGCACCACGTTTTTGCTGGCCCAGAAGGTGCCATTCATCAAGTCCGACCAGATCACAACCTGGAAAAACGATACGTCCAACACCGTGTACGTGCTCAACTTTTGGGCCACCTGGTGCGCCCCTTGCGTGGCCGAACTGCCCGATTTTGAACGAATAAACCGCGAGTACGCCAGCAAAGGCGTTCGGGTGGTGCTCGTTAGCACCGATTTCCGGCGCGATGTGGAGAAAAAACTCAAGCCGTTTGTCAAGCGGAAAAAACTCGAAAGCGAGGTGGTTTTTATTGACGAGCGCACGCCCAACCTGTGGATTGACCTCGTGAGTACCGAATGGACCGGGGCCATTCCCGCCACGCTCGTCGTGAGCAAAGGGCGCGGCTTCGAGCGTTTTTTTGAAAAACAACTGCATTACGAAGAATTGGAGGCCGCCCTACAAGCCGCCTTGGCCAACAACTGATTTATTTTTTTTCACACAAACAAGTCAACGCATGAAAAAAGCACTTTCCATCCTAACCCTTGCCGCTGCTTTGGTGGCTTGGTCGTTCACCACAGCACCGGTGGTACACACCGGCCTGCACGTCGGCGACATCGCCAGTGATTTCAACCTCAAAAACGTGAATGGCAAAAACGTGTCGCTCGCGGGCATCAAAAAGGCAAAAGGCTACATCGTGGTGTTCACCTGCAACCACTGCCCTTTCGCTGTGGCCTACGAAGACCGCATCATCGCCCTGCACAAAAAGTACGCGAAAAAAGGCTACCCCGTGGTGGCGATCAACCCCAATGACAAGGACATCGCCCCCGACGACAGCTACGAAAAGATGCAAAAACGCGCCAAGGACAAAAAATTCCCCTTCGTGTACCTGTACGACGAGACGCAAGAGATCGCCAAAGCCTATGGTGCCACGCGCACACCGCACGTGTACCTGTTGGACAAAGACCGCAAGGTGCGCTACATCGGTGCCATTGACGACAACCACGAGGAGCCGAACGCTGTGAAGGAAAAGTACCTCGAAAACGCCATTGACGCGCTCATGGCTGGCAAGGAAATCGCCAACACAGAGACCAAGGCTATCGGCTGCACGATCAAGTGGACCAAGAGCGGTGCCGCCAAATCAGGCAATGCAAAGCCTGAACCAGCCAAGCAGTAAGAGCGTGTTTATATTTCAGTGCCGGGCTGCAAGCGGCAAATTTTGCTTCATACTGCGTTAAAATTTTCGCCGTAGGCACCCGGCTACGACTACAAATTTTGCCTTGTCTGAAACAAAATTTGCTCGCTTTCGCCTCGGCACTGAAATTTAAACACGCTCTAAAAACCGAGGCACTTGGTTTTGACATTTCGCAGAAATCCTTCCACGCCGAATGGGCAGTCCCGCTCGTGCAACCGCCCGTAGCGCGGACGGATTTCTGCGAAAAGACCAAGCAAGCCCCTACTGGCCTACCTTTGCCGAATGGAAAATGAACAACCCTACGGCGACATCCTGTCGCGATTGGGAATCGGGGCGCTGAACGCGATGCAGGAAACCGCTGTCGGGGCTATTCGGGGGTACAAAAACACGGTGCTGCTGGCTCCTACAGGTTCAGGCAAAACCTTGGCCTTTCTGTTGCCGGTTTGGGAAATGCTGCGCCCCGATGAACCGGGCGTGCAGTGCCTGATCCTGTCGCCCACCCGCGAACTGGCCCTCCAAATCGAGCGTGTTTGGCAAAAAATGGCCACGGGTTTCAAGGCGAACACCTGCTACGGCGGCCACTCCATGCAAACAGAAACCCAAAACCTGAGCCAGCCTCCCGCCCTGCTGATCGGTACGCCCGGCCGCATCCTGGAGCACATCACCCGAAAAACATTTTCGTTGGAAAATATCCGCACGCTGGTGCTGGACGAATTCGACAAGTCGCTGTCCATGGGTTTTCAGGAGCAAATGGCCGGCATCGTCCAAGGTTTGAACGGGTTGGAAAAACGCATCCTGGCTTCGGCGACCGACAAGCAGCACATTCCGCTTTTTACCGGCATCACGCATCCGAAGGTGCTGAATTTTTACAAATCTCCCGAAAAAACAACCAGCGGCCTCGTCACGCGGCGGGTCGTTTCGGCTACGCCCGACAAAGGCGAGGCGCTCGTGAACCTGCTCTGCCATCTCGGAAGCACGCCCACCCTTGTTTTTTGCAACCAGCGCGACACGACGGACGAGGTGCAGCGCCTGCTGTCCGGAATGGGCGTTTCGTGCGCAGGTTTTCACGGTGGCATGGACCAGCCCGACCGGGAGCGCACGCTGGTGCAGTTTCGGAACGGCAGCATCACGTTCCTCGTGGCCTCCGATTTGGCGGCACGCGGATTAGATATCCCGGAGGTGCGCAACGTGGTACACTTCGAGGCTCCGATGAAGCACAATGACTTTCTGCACCGCAACGGCCGCACCGCCCGTATGCACGCCGATGGCACGGCCTACCTGCTTTTGGGAAAAGACGAGCCGATGCCCGTCTATCTGACGGAAGCGCCGCCGCCCCTGTTCGAGGTGCCGCTGAGCGAAACCCTGCCGCCGCCCGCGCCGTGGCTCACGCTGTACATCAGCGGCGGCAAAAAGGACAAGATCAGCAAGATGGACATCGTGGGTTTTTTGTCCAAAAAAGGCAACCTGCACCAAGATGACATCGGCAAGATCGAGGTGCTGGACCACATGGCTTTCGCCGCCGTGCGGCGGGAACTGGCCGCTGGCGTGTTGCAGGCGGTACAAGCGGAAAAAATGAAAGGCAAGCGCTACAAGATCGTGGTGACGCGGTAGTTTTAGAGCGTGTTTAAATTTCAGTGCCGAGGCGAAAGCGAGCGA
>JBEBHD010000024.1:0-36767 GCA_040080915.1 Saprospiraceae bacterium | reverse complement strand
CTGCACAGGCCGGAGCTCAAGGCAAAAAACCGGTTGCTGCTGATCCGTCCACCAGAGCACCGTCAGACAGGGCTGCCGCCGTGGCCCTCACCCAACCTGTCGCCGCAGCCCCCCTTCCGATCAGCCGCTGCGAAACTTGCAAGCATGGTGTACCAGCAGAAGTCCAAACCTCTGCAAAAGATGCCGTGGTTATATCCGGTCCGCCAGATGGCAAAGGCGCTCCCGTCGAATATCAGGTTTTTGTGCAGATGACCGCCGGAGCTGAGTGGTCGCTCGCGGCGCGGGGCGAAATATTAAAGCCCGGCGAACGGCATCCGTACTGCTTCGCCAATTCGGCCCAAATAATGGTATTGGTTTGGAGCGAAACGCCGTTCGGGTCAATCGCCGAGTTTTCGGCTTCCTGTAACTGACGTGGCCTCCACTCGACAATTAACATTTTCAAATGCACCGCAGAGGCGCGGAGTTTGTTTTTTTTAAAACTCTCCGCGTCTCTGCGGTGCATTTGAAAATGTCCCTGTGCATCAAGCAGTGAAAAGAACATTTGCTGCTCCTTCGCGTTTTCCTCCGCATGAAAAACAGCATACACCAAGTGCGTACCCTCGGCGCCCTCAAGGCTACTGGATACCAGCCCAAAAGCGTCAAGGAAGAACTGCGCCAAAACCTCATCGAAAAACTGCGAGGAAAGGAAATAATCTTCCCTGGTATTTACGGATTCGACGACACCGTGCTGCCCGACATCGAGCGGGCCGTGCTCAGCCGGCACAATATCCTGTTGCTCGGCTTGCGCGGGCAGGCCAAAACCCGCATCGCCCGCATGCTCACCGGTCTGTTGGATGAGTACGTACCTGTGGTGGCTGGAAGCGAACTCAACGACGACCCGCTCGCGCCTATCAGCCACTTCGCCAAGGAACTCATCGCCGAAAAAGGCGACGACACGCCCGTCGAATGGCTGCACCGAAACGATCGCTATGTGGAAAAACTTGCCACGCCCGATGTCAGCATTGCAGACCTCGTTGGTGACGTGGACCCCATCAAAGCCGCCAACCTGCGCCTGCCGTACTCCGACGAGCGCGTCATCCACTTCGGCCTTATTCCCCGCGCACACCGCTGCCTGTTCGTCATCAACGAATTGCCCGACCTGCAGGCCCGCATTCAGGTTTCTCTGTTCAACGTATTGCAGGAGGGCGACATGCAAATTCGCGGTTTCAAACTGCGCCTGCCCTTGGATGTACAGTTCATCTTCACCGCCAACCCCGAGGACTACACCAACCGCGGCAGCATCATCACTCCGCTCAAGGACCGCATCGAAAGCCAGATTGCAACACATTACCCGGAAGACATTGAGGTCAGCCGCCGAATCACCGAACAGGAGGCCCGAATTACACCTGAACAACGCAAGGCCATTCGGGTGCCCGAGGTACTGAAAGACCTGATCGAGGAAGTTGCCTTTGCCGCCCGTAAGAGCGATTTTGTGGATCAAAAAAGCGGCGTGAGCGCCCGCCTCACCATTTCGGCTTACGAAAATCTGTACTCCACCGCCGAGCGCCGCATGCTACTCAACGGCGAAACTTCGGCCACTGCCCGTATCCTCGACTTCTGGGGAATCGTTCCGGCCATCATTGGCAAGGTAGAAATGGTGTACGAAGGCGAACAGGAAGGACAACGGGCTGTGGCCTTGCACCTTGTCGGACGTGCAGCGAAAAAAGTATTCCTGAAGTATTTCCCAGACCCGACCAAATTGAAAAAAGGCATAGAACGCGATCCGTACGGTGTTGTAAAAGCGTGGTTTGCCGCCGGGAACAATGCTGATATGGTGCTTGATATGCCGGAGGACAAGTTTGTGGAAACGCTTAGACAGGTAGCCGGCCTGCAACGCCTCGTGGACAACGCAGGCTTAGAAGAAGCCGACACCTATGTATTTATGGAAATCATCCTCGACGGGCTCACCGAGTTCGAGGTGATAGACAAAGACCTCATCCAAAACAAGTGGATATTCAAGGATTTCCTCACCGGTAGCGGCCTGAACGACGAGGGAGACGACCAGGATATGCGGGATTTGTTGAATTGAAGTCGCAAACCCGCAGGCAAAATTTTTACAAACTTCTTGCAATCCACAAGGGCGTTTCTACCTTTGCGCCGCGCGGATTTTTTCCTCGTGCTGCTACAGTCCCACCCGTAAAAATTTAAACCCGCTCTAAATAGTGCGGTGATTTAACACTTCCTTTGGTGGGAACCAGTCCGTTGGTATTTTTGCGCCACCAAATTCCATGCGACGATTTTTTCCGTCATGCAATGACCGAAATCGCCCGACCAGATGATGCTTACCGAACGAAACGCCATTCACTAGCACCTCATTAATATGTTGCTAAAACGCATCTGCTGGGTTTTTACAGTTTTATTGCTTACCTCTTTTGCCGCCCAAGCGGCTCCTACCATCGAAGAAGGTAAAAGCCTGTTCATCGCCAACTGCGCCTCCTGTCACAATAAAAACATGAAGGACGATCTCACTGGCCCCGCTCTGGCGGGCGTGGAGGGTCGTTGGGCCGACTACCCACGGACGGATCTGTACAAGTGGGTTCGCGCTTCGCAGTCCATGGTGGAAGCCGGACACCCGCGCGCAGTCGAGCTGTGGGGTAAGTGGAAGCCGACTTTGATGAACAACTTTCCCGGCCTGACAGACGACCAGATCGAGAGCGTCATCCTCTTCATTAATGATACAGCAAATAAAGTCGTAACGAACGGTGACCCTAAAGGCTCCACAGGCGCTGCCAACGCTGGCGGTGGCGGCAACATGTGGCTGTTTGTAGGCCTCGCACTGATCTTGGCCCTGCTGGCCTTTGCGCTCATGCGCATCGTGGACAACCTCGGCAACATCACCCGCGTGCAGGCAGGTCAGGCACCGGTGGAACGTACCCTCGGACAGGTGCTGAGCACCAAAGGCGCCGTGGCATTTCTTGTTTTTGCGGCCACGCTCGTTTTTGGCTACAAAACGGTGGACAACGCCACCAACATGGGCCGCCAACAAAACTACCAGCCCGAACAACCGGTCAAGTTTAGCCACCAGATTCACGCCGGAGTCAACAAAATTGACTGCCAGTACTGCCACGACTCCGCTCGCCGCTCCAAGCATTCCCTCATTCCCGGCACCAATACCTGCATGAACTGCCACTCGGCAGTGAAAAAAGGCACTAAAACCGGTACGGAGGAAATTACCAAAATATTTGCCTCCATCGGTTTCGACCCGATCGCTAACAAATATATCCCGGACTACGAAAACTGGTCGGACGATCAGATCGAAAAACTCTACAAGCAGTGGATCGGTCAGGAGTACGTGGCAGCCAACCAGATTCCGGCTCTGAACGATGCTGGCCGCACTGTGGTGGAGCACCAGTGGGAGGGCATTGTCAAGGCGCTGAAAAACGACTCGAACGGCAAGATTCAAGGCCCCATCGAGTGGACGCGCATCCACAATCTCCCCGACCACGCTTACTTCAACCACTCGCAGCACGTTAGCATCGGCCAGGTGGCATGCCAAAAATGCCACGGCCCGGTGGAGCAAATGGAAGAAGTGTACCAATACTCTACTCTCGGAATGGGTTGGTGCATCAACTGCCACCGCGAAACGGAGGTGAAATTCAAGGACAACGACTACTACAAACAATACGAGCGCTACCACCAGGAACTGAAAGACGGCAAACGCACCAAGGTGACGGTGGCCGACATCGGCGGCTTGGAATGCCAAAAATGCCATTATTAGAAGATCATGGAGTGATTGAGTGATTGAGCCAATCACTCAATCACTCAATCACTCAATGAATAAAATCATTCAATGACAGATATGCACCACGACAACGGTATTTGGGTCAGCACCGAAGATTTGAACCGGGAAGAGTCCTTTGTTCAGTCCGCTGAAAAGGAATTCTCCGTGGAGACCATGACCGAAACGGACGGCCAATGGGCCGCCTCGCGCCGTGATTTTCTCAAACTCATGGGCTTCGGGCTGGGCGCAGCCACCTTGGCCGCCTCGTGTGAGATTCCGGTCAAGCGGGCCATCCCTTTCGTCACCAAACCGGACGAGATCGTGCCGGGCGTGGCCAATTACTTCGCCTCGTCGTTCGTAAACGGCAGCGACTATTGCGCCATCCTGGTCAAGACCCGCGAAGGCCGCCCGATCAAAATCGAAGGCAACACCCTGAGCAGCGTCACCTCCGGCGGCACCAGCGCCCGCGCCCAAGCGGCCGTACTGAGCCTGTACGACACCCGCCGCATCAAAAACGCGGGCACCGTTGAAAAGGGTGAAGTGAAAAAACTGTCGTGGCAGGACTTGGACAACAAGATCAAAGGCCAATTACAACTTGGCGGCAGCATTCGTATCATTTCCAACACCAATACCAGCCCGACGGCCAAAATGGCCCTCGCTGAATTCACGGCAAAATATCCGAACACACGGGTCATTACATACGACCCCGTGTCTAACGCCGCACTTCTTGCTGCCAATCAGGCTTGCTTCGGCGTACGCGGCATACCGACCTACAAATTCGGCGCAGCCGACGTAGTGCTCTCGTTCGGCGCTGATTTCCTCGGTACCTGGGTCAGCCCCATCGAACATGCTCGGGACTATGCCTCCAAGCGCAAGATAAAATCGGCGACCAATGCGACCATGTCGCGCCACTACCAGGTAGAAAGCCATGTGAGCCTGACGGGTTCCAACGCCGACACCCGCATCCAGATCAAGCCCAGCGAAATGGGCGCGGCTGTGTGCGCCCTGTACAACGAGGTGGCCGCCCAAACAGGCGGTGCCAGCATTAGCGGCCCTGCACTGAACGACAAGGCCAAGGCTGCGCTGAAAAAAGCCGCTTCCGACCTTGTTGCCGCTCGCGGCAAATCGCTCGTGGTTTGCGGCAGAAACAACGTGATGGAGCAGGTGATCGTGAACAAAATCAACGACCTGCTCGGCAATATCAACAGCACGATTGACTACGGTACGCTGAACAACCTGAGCCAGGGCGACGAGCGCGATATGGCCCGCCTGATCGGTGAAATGAATGCCAATCAGGTCTCCATCGTTATCGTTTGGGGTGCCAACCCCGCCTATGAATTGCCCAACTCGGAGCAGTTCAAGGCAGCCTTCGCAAAAGTGAATACCCGTATTTCCTTTTCCGGGGTGCTGGACGAAACGACTGCGCTGTGCTCGCACGCCGCGCCAGCCAACCACCAGTTGGAATCCTGGGGCGATGCCGAGCCGAAGACCGGGCACTATAGCCTGATCCAGCCGACGATCGCCCCGTTGTTCGATACCCGCCAGGCCGAACATTCCTTGTTGGAATGGGCCGAGAGCACCAACCTGAACCGTCAAGACGACCAGCCTTACTACCAATACCTGAAATCACACTGGGCCGACTCAATGAAGGCCAAGCAAAGCAAATACGCCACGGGAGCGGCATTTTGGGACATGAGCCTACACGACGGCGTGTTCGAAGTGCCCCCTGCACCGCGCACGGTTTCGTTTGCCAGCGGCGTGTCGCTGAACCCCGCCGGTGTCACGCAACCCGGCTCGAGCGCACTTGAAATTTCGTTTTACGAAACTGTCAACATCGGCAACGGCCAGTACGCCCACAACCCCTGGCTGCAGGAAATGCCCGATCCGGTTACCCGCACCGTCTGGGGAAATTACCTCTGCGTGCCGATCGAGTGGGACGGCAACAAAAAAATGAACGGCTGGATGAACCTGAACGACGGCGAAAATGTCGAGGTCAGCATCAACGGCAAAAAACTTACCTGCACGGTCGTTCGCACTTTTGGCCAGGCACCCGGTTCGGTGTCCATCGCTCTTGGGGGCGGACGCACATCAGGCGGCTGTGGGGTAGGGTATGGCGTGAACGTCAACCCCTGGCTCCCGATAGACGGCGGCATGATCCAGTATTTTGCCAAGGAGGCCAAAGTAGAAACCACCGGCACCGTGGACAAGCATTTCGCCTGCGTGCAGCACCACCACACGATGGGCTTGGCTGCCAAAGACGAAAAAACGGGCAATACGATCAATGCCGACGAGCAGGTGCTGGCCTACCAGGGTTCGCTGACCGACCGTTCGGTTATTTTCCAGGCTAACTTGAAGGAACTGCCCAAGCTGGCCGAAAAACTGGCCGAGTTCCACCACGAAGCCGACCACCTCAACCAGCAGACTTTGTACCCCGACCAAACCAACTATTTCGGTACTGGCGTGAAATGGGGCATGTACGTTGACCTCAACGCCTGCATCGGTTGCGGTGCCTGCCAGGTGGCTTGCGTAAGCGAAAACAATGTGCCGGTCGTGGGTAAAAAAGAGGTGGCCCGCCACCACGAAATGACTTGGCTGCGCATTGACCGTTATTTCTACGGCGATCTGGAAAACCCGAAAGTGGTGTATCAGCCCATGATGTGCCAGCACTGCGACAACGCTCCGTGCGAAAATGTGTGCCCTGTGAACGCCACCAACCACTCCATGGAAGGTATCAACCAGATGGCCTACAACCGCTGTATCGGCACGCGCTACTGCGCCAATAACTGCCCCTACAAAGTGCGCCGTTTCAACTGGCTCGACTATACCACTGCCGACGTTTGGCCCGCTAACGAAGAGCGTATGTTCCGTGTGGAGGAAAACGACATTCCGTTCTACGCCGACAACCTCGTGCGTATGGTGCTGAACCCCGATGTGACAGTGCGTACCCGTGGTGTCATCGAAAAATGCTCGTTCTGTATCCAGCGCATCCAAGAAGGCAAACTGACCGCCAAACAGGAAAGCCGCGCCGTACTTGACAACGACGTTCGTTCGGCCTGCCAAACGGCTTGCCCGACCGGTGCTATCGTGTTCGGCAACCTGAACAACCCGGACAGTGCTGTAAGCAAGGCTGCTGAAGGTGTTGGCGACTTGGCGTACAAAGTTCTTGAAGAAATCAATACCCGGCCGGGCGTGAAATACTCTGCCAAAATATACAACTCTTAAGATTATGTCTCAACCCGTATCTCCTGTCAGGCATGTACTCATCGAGGGTAACAAGTCCTACCACAACATCTCGGAGGATTTGTGTGTGCCCACCGAAAAAGCACCGTCCAGAGAATGGATCGTTGCCTTTACGATAGCCTCGGCGTTCCTCGGCCTTTATATTTTCGCCGTTTGTTGGACGGTCTGGAAGGGTATCGGTGAATGGGGCGCGAACCGAACGATCAACTGGGCGTGGGACATTACCAACTTCGTGTGGTGGATCGGTATCGGCCACGCGGGTACGCTCATCTCGGCCATTCTGTTGTTGTTCCGCCAACGCTGGCGCACGGGTGTGAACCGTGCCGCTGAGGCCATGACCATCTTCGCCGTGATCTGCGCCGGTCAGTTCCCGATCATCCACATGGGGCGCGTTTGGCTGGCGTTTTTCATTTTCCCCTTCCCCAACACGCGCGGCCCACTGTGGGTGAACTTCAACTCGCCGCTACTGTGGGACGTGTTCGCCATCTCGACGTACTTCTCCGTGTCGTTGCTGTTCTGGTACACCGGCTTGGTGCCCGACTTGGCCACCGTGCGTGATCGCGCTTCCGGTTTCCGCAAAAAAATGTACGAGATTTTCTCGTTCGGCTGGACGGGCAGCGCCAAGCACTGGCAACGCTGGGAATCTCTCTCGCTGATCTTGGCCGGTATTTCCACGCCGCTGGTACTTTCCGTACACACCATCGTGTCGTTCGACTTCGCCACGTCGGTCATTCCGGGCTGGCACACTACCATTTTCCCTCCATACTTTGTCGCTGGGGCCATTTTTTCGGGTTTTGCTATGGTGCAAACCCTGATGGTCATCACCCGGAAAGTGCTGAAATTGGAGGAATACATCACGATCAACCACATTGATTCTATGAACAAGGTGATCGTGCTCACGGGCACCATCGTCGGTGTGGCCTACCTTACTGAATTGTTCATCGCCTGGTATTCCGGCTATATTTACGAGCAGTTTGCGTTTTACAACCGCGTGTTCGGCGTGTACTGGTGGTCGTATTTCGGCATGATGTTCTGCAATGTCGTCAGCCCGCAGCTCTTCTGGTCGCGCAAGATCCGCCGCAGCATTTGGTGGACGTTCTTCCTGTCCATCGTCGTCAACGTGGGTATGTGGTTCGAGCGCTTCGTTATCATTGCCACTACGCTGGCCCGCGACTACCTCCCCTCGTCGTGGAGCTACTATAGCCCGACTTGGGTGGAAATATCCCTGTTCACCGGCACGATCGGCCTGTTCTTTACCCTGTTCCTGATCTTTACGCGCGTGGCACCGGTGGTGGCCATTGCAGAGGTGAAGGCCATCCTGAAGGTGGCGGGCGACCAGTTTATGGGGCCAAATGCGAAGAAATCGCATGGCCACGGCCATGAAACCGAAAAGCAGGAAAAACACTAACTCAACACGCAAAACTTTTATCCGCCGGAGCCTTGGCGGAGGCGGACAAAAATAAAAACTATATCATGGCTGCTGAAAGTAAAAAAGTCCTCTACGGACTGTACAACGATGAGGAGGATTTGAAGAGCGCGGTAAAAACGGCTCGTCACGATCATTTGAATGTGATGGACGTGCTCAGCCCGTTCCCGGTACACGGCTTGGACCCGATCATGGGCCTGAGCGAAAGCCGCTTGCACATCCTCGGTTTTATCTACGGTGCCATCGGCGCTACGTTCGGGTTCGGGTTCATGTCTTGGGCCATGGCCAGCGACTGGCCTGTGTTGTTCGGCGGCAAGCCGTACTGGCCAGTTCCGTCGTTCATCCCGATCACGTTTGAGATGACGGTGTTGTTCGCGGCGTGGGGCATGACCATCACGTTTTACACCATCTGCGGCATGTGGCCCGGCGTGAAGGCTCAAATTATTGACCACCGCATCACCGACGACAAGTTCTGCATCGCCTTCGACGTGACCGACACCGACGAGCGGGGTGTGTCCGGCTTGCAGGCTTTTTTCAAAAAAACAGGTGCCGCCGAGGTGAATGTGAAAATGCTTTGACTTCGATTCGTTTTCGATAAAAAAACGATTCCACAAACTACGATCAACGAACAACATCAAAATATGAAATACGCAATCGGCGCCATTATCGGAATTGCCTTGTTTGCCTGGCTCTTTTCGGTGTGCTCACCGGCTGGCAAAAACAAAACCGGGCACGAATACATGCCGGATATGTACCATGCCGTCTCGTATGAGGCCAATGTTTTGAGCAATTACCATTGGAACCACTGGAACGACAACAACTCGTTTGCCAAGGCCGCCCTGTCGCAGCCGCGAGGCAAGGTGGAGGGTACCATTGCCCGTGGGTACACGGGTGTGTTTTACGCTGGCGCGTCTGCGATGGATGTCGTCCGGGGCAAAAACGCGCCCAACGCCATTGCTGCTCCGGTGAACGGCGAGGTACCGTTTTACTACCAAAACACCGAAGAGGATCGCCTGCGGTGCGAAAAGGAAATTACGGCCAATCCCTTTCCGATTACAAAGGCCGGCCTTGATCGCGCCAAGCCGCTGTACAATATTTACTGCGGCATCTGCCACGGCGAAAAGGGCGACGGCCAAGGCTGGCTCGCGGCCAACCCCGAGACCAAGTACCCGGCCCAGCCCAAGAACCTGCTTGATGCAGACCTGATGGCCGCTGGCGAAGGACGCCTGTACTTCGCCGTCATGTACGGCAAAAACGTGATGGGCGGCTACTCGGACAAGCTCTCCTTCGAGGAGCGCTGGCAGGTGATCCACTACGTGCGCTCCTTGCAAGCCAAGAGCAAAAACTTGCCTTACGAATAAACCCCGGGCACCAAAACAAATCGTGAACATCAAAATTTCCGGTGCTGCACCGGTCCTGCGATATGAATCTGAATACGCAATATGTATTTGACGGCAAACTGAAGCGCAACCTGATGATCGGGATGGCGCTGGGTGTGTTGTGCCTCGTTTGGTCAGCCATGAGCGACGACGAGTACCACACGCGCTTCTGGACCAACTACTTGCACAATTCCGTCTATTTCACCGGAATAGCCTTTACGGCCATGTTCTTCATGTGTGCCCAGATTACCGCTTTTGCCGGTTGGATGACTGCCGTAAAACGGGTATGGGAGGCCATGAGCCAGTTCATGCTGATCGGTATCGTCCTGTTGTTGGCTATCGTTGCCGGTGTATGGGGGCATTTTCACCACCTGTACCATTGGAACGTGCCGGGCATCACCGATCCCGCCAATCCATTGTACGACAAGATCATTGCCGGAAAAAGCGGCTTCCTCAGCCCGGCGTTTTTTACCTTCGGCACGGTCGGCATCTTGGCAATCTGGTATTTCTGGGCCTATAAACTGCGCCAAAGTTCGGTGCAACAAGATGACCATGAGACAGCCTCTTTTGATTATTACAAGAAGCAGCGCAAATGGGCGGCTACATTCCTCCCGCTGGGCGGATTCCTGAGCACCGTGTTTCTGTGGGAACTGATGATGTCTATTGACCCGCACTGGTACAGCACCATGTTTGCCTGGTACAGCACCATTTCGGTGTTTCTCGGCGGACTTTCACTTATGATCCTGCTCATCCTGCACCTGCAGTCCAAAGGCTACATGGAGTACGTCACGCGGGAGCACCTGCACGACCTTGGCAAGTACCTGTTCGGTATCAGTGTGTTTTGGACCTACTTGTGGTTCGACCAGTTCATGCTGATCTGGTACGCGAATATCGGCGAGGAAACCATCTACTTCAAGGAGCGCATGGCCAACTACCCAATTCTGTTTTGGGGCAACCTGTTGCTCAACTTTGTGACACCGTTTCTCATCCTGATGCGGAACGATAACAAACGCAAGGTAGGCACCATGACCTTCGTCTGCCTGATCGTGTTTTTCGGCCACTGGTGGGACTTTTTCTACATGATCAAGCCGGGTGCACGCATCGCGGCGCACGAGTCGAGGGAGATTTCCGAAGGCAAACCCACTAAACATACCGAAGCAGCACCGATACCTGCCGAGCATGAGGCACAGCCCGCCGCCCACGATGAAGCAGTTGCGGCTGCCAATTCCACGCACGAAGAACCCGCCGCCGATACTCATGAGATGCAAGACGGCCACAGTCAGGAAACAGCCGCCGCTGCTACGACTGTCGCGCATAATGGCCATGCCGAAGGCGATCATGCCGACCACGGCGAGGCAAGCCACGACGATGGACTCACCAGTTTCAAGTTGGGTTATACGATACCGGGTTTTCAGGAGATCGGTGTTTTGATCGGCTTCCTCAGCCTGTTCTTGTTTTTCTTCTTCCGCCAGTTGGAGCGTGCGCCGTTGTTGCCGCGTAAAGACCCGTTCTTGGAAGAAAGCCTGCACCACGCCACGGGGGCTTATATCCCCGAGGAAGGCGGCGACGAGCACGGTCATCATTGATCCGCATGACAACAAACTTGCCCCACCAAACCGATCCAATCAACTACCATTGAGTTTTCAGAAAAAATATTCGCGATGACAGCGCTTATCATTGTCCTTTGTATCATTCTAATTTCGATCGTGCTGGTTCAAATCGGCAAGGTCACCGAGCTCACGGCCCAGATCAAAGGCGAACGCGAGGTGATGAGCGACAGCAGCAAGTGGAACGGCTGGATCTCAATCGGCTTTCTCATTGTGTTTTTGGTGGCGGTGTTTGTTTCATCGTGGCACTACAAAAATGAGATGATGGGCTACGGACCGCATGCCGCTGCTTCCGAACACGGAGGCATACTAGACGGCATGTTCAATGTCACGTTGATTTTTACAGGCATCGTGTTCGTGCTCGCGCATATTGCCCTGTTTTGGTATGCCTACAAATACCGCTGGCGCGAAAACCGCAAGGCCGAGTTCATCTCACACGACAACCGCTTGGAAATGATCTGGACGGCAGTGCCTGCGGTCGTGATGACCTACCTCGTGGTACAGGGCCTCAACGCTTGGAATACGGTAATGGCCGATATCAGCCCTAACGACAATGACTACATCGAGATCGAGGCTATCGGCCAGCAGTTCAACTGGATCATCCGGTACCCCGGCCCCGACAGCAAACTTGGCACCCGTGATTACAAACTCACCTCGGCTAATAACCAGGTCGGCCAAGATTTTACCGACCGAAAAAACTGGGACGACGTGATTGCCAGCCAGGAACTTTACCTGCCCGTGGGCCAAAAAGTACGCGTACGGATCATCGCTAAAGACGTGTTGCACAATTTTTACCTGCCGCATTTCCGTGTGAAAATGGATGCTGTGCCGGGCATGCCCACCTACTTTGTTTTCACGCCGATCAAAACTACTGCCGAGTATCGCAAAGAATTGAGTAAATACCCGGAATATAACGAACCATCTGATCCCGCAGATCCCACTGGCCCTAAGCGCTGGGAGAGCTTTGAATATGAGCTCGCTTGCGCGGAACTGTGCGGGAAAGGCCACTACTCAATGAAGCGTATCTTGCGCATCGTGTCACAGGAAGAGTTTGACAACTGGTACAAAAACGAAAAGTCGTACTACGTTTCGCAAATACGGGGCAAAGACGACGATCCCAACAAAGGAAAAGTACTTGACATAGACCCAACGGAACCCGTAGCACCGGTGGCACAAGACACCACCGCTACGCCTCCTACCAAATAACCACCATTTTTTCAACTGACATCGTACCAACGAAAGTTCACACAATACAAATCAACAGGCTATGGCTCACGCAGTAAATGCCGCCGATACGTTGGAAGAAAAGCTCACCCAGGAACAGGGCTTAGACGACCATTTCCACGAACATTCTCATGGCGACAAGTACCAGTCGAACTTTTTGACGACGTACATTTTTAGCACCGACCACAAGATCATCGGCCGCCAGTTTCTCATCACGGGCATCTTTTGGGCGCTCATGGGAGCGGCCATGTCCATTGTGTTCCGGTTGCAATTAGGCTTCCCGGAAGCCGATATGGCTTGGCTTCGGCCTATCCTCGGCAAGTGGATTCAGGTAAACGAAGCTGGCATCGGCAAGTTGGACCCGGAGTTTTATTACTCCTTGGTGACGATCCACGGCACGGTGCTGGTATTCTTCGTGTTGACGGCGGGCCTTAGTGGCACGTTTTCCAACATCCTGATTCCGCTGCAAGTGGGTGCTCGCGACATGGCCTCGCCGCTGTTGAACTCCTTTTCATACTGGTTTTTCTTCTTGGCCAGTGTCGTGATGTTCCTTTCGCTCTTCCTCAGCACCGGGCCGTTTTCCGGGGGCTGGACGGCCTACCCGCCGTTGAGCGCGCTTCCACAGGCCTCCGACGGTTCTGCGGCCGGTATGACGATGTGGATCGTGGCCATGGCGCTATTTGTGGTTTCGGCCCTGTTGGGCGGTATCAATTATGTGACCACGGTGCTCAATATGCGCACCAAGGGAATGAACCTGTGGCGGATGCCGCTGACGATCTGGGCGTTTTTTGTCACAGCCATCTTGGGCGTGTTGTCGTTCCCGGTTTTGCTCTCGGGTGTTTTGCTGCTTATGTTCGATCGTAGCATGGGCACGTCGTTCTACCTGAGTGAAATCGTGGTTGGCGGCCAAGTACTTGACCGAGTCGGCGGCAGCCCGGTACTGTTCCAGCACCTGTTTTGGTTCCTCGGCCACCCGGAGGTGTACATCATCATCCTCCCGTCCATGGGTATTGTTTCGGAGGTGTTGTCGGTGCATGCACGCAAACCGATCTTCGGCTACCGTGCTATGGTGCTCTCTATTTTGGCCATTGCCTTTTTGTCGTTCATCGTATGGGCGCACCACATGTTCATGTCCGGGGTGAATCCCTTCATCAGTAATTTTTTCGTGGTGTTCACCCTCATTATTGCCGTGCCCTCGGCAGTGAAGGTGTTCAACTGGATTACCACGATATACGGCTCTAATTTCCGGTTCAATGCTGCGAGCATGTTCGCCGTCGGCTTTGTGTCCATGTTCATTTCAGGCGGTTTGACGGGTATTTTCCTCGGCAACTCGGCCATTGATATTCAACTGCACGACACCTACTTTGTGGTGGCGCACTTCCACATCGTGATGGGTATTGCCGCGTTTTTCGGCATGTTCGCAGGCATCTACCATTGGTTCCCGAAAATGTTCGGCAGGTTTATGAACGAAACCCTCGGCAAAGTACACTTCTGGGGCACCCTTATCGGGGCTTATGCCATTTTCTGGCCCATGCACTACACAGGTATGGCCGGTGTGCCGCGCCGCTACTACGACGGTGGTGCTTCGTTTGAGGCTTTCAAGCACTTCACGGAACTGAACCAGTTTATCACCGTGGCGGCTATTGTGGTCTTTTTCCTGCAAGTCGTCTTCGTGATCAACTTCTTCTACTCGATCTTCAGCGGGCGCAAAGTGACGGTGAAAAACCCATGGGGTGCCAACACGTTGGAGTGGACGACACCCATCCATGCCGGACACGGCAACTGGCCGGGCAACATTCCGGCTGTACACCGCTGGGCATACGACTACGGAAAAGGCGGTGTGGAGTATATCCCGCAGTTTATCCCGCTCAAAGAAGGCGAACACGACCACGGGCATTGACACACAAGGATCATCTCAGTTTGTCAACCAAACAAAAAAACTCAAGTTTTGCAATCTAATTCTTCCGCACAGCCACTGACAATTTGGGCAAACCTGACGCAGGGGTTTGTGGATTTTGGCTTGTTGGTCAAGTTCAAACTCTCCCTGATGGTTTTGTTTTCGGCGCTCATGTCGTACGCGATTGCGAGCGGCGGACAGGCTGGCTGGTTGGGTATGATACTGTTGGCCGTGGGCGGTTTTTTGGTAACGGGAGCTGCCAATGCGCTAAACGAGGTACTGGAACGCGATTATGACCGCCTGATGCCCCGAACGGCCAATCGGCCAGTGGCAACGGGTCGGATGAGTGTTTCGGCAGCCGTTTTGGGTGCCGGTATCATGGCCCTTTTCGGGGTGACCATCCTCACGTTTTTCAACCCGCTGACGGGCTTCCTCGGCATGTTGTCGCTCATCAGTTACGCCTTCATCTATACGCCACTGAAACGCTCGTCGTCGCAGCTGGCGGTGGTCGTTGGTGCCGTGCCGGGGGCCTTGCCCTTGGTCATCGGATGTACGGCGTGGGATGGCGTGCTGACCTCCACAGCGCTAATGTTGTTCACGATCCAGTTTTTGTGGCAGTTTCCGCACTTTTGGGCAGTTGCCTGGCTTGCAGATGAGGACTATAAAAGAGCGGGCTTCGTCATGCTGCCCTCCAAGAATGGTGAAAAAAACGAGACCACAGGCCTGTTGTCGCTGCTGTTTTGTGTCCTGATGGTAGCCAGTGCGATCATCGGGTACGGTATCGGTTTCACGGGAGCGCTGGCCACGACGGCCTTGGTTCTGGTGAACGGCTTTTTCGCTTATCGGTGTTGGCAGTTGTACCGCACATGCTCGCGCGATGCGGCTCGCCGCCAAATGTTCGCCTCGTTCCTACACCTGCCGCTTTCATTGATCGTGGTGTTGTTGGACAAAATTTAAACGCTGAAAATGAACACGGTGTCAACCGAATACGGCCATAACAAAATTCACGCCCACAAATTCGCTTTGTGGGTAGCCATTGCCACGATCATCATGATGTTCGGGGCGTTCACGAGCGCGTACATCGTGCGTCGTGCCGCTGGCAATTGGTACGAGTTCAAGTTGCCGGATATTTTTTTCCTGAATACACTCGTCATCGTGGCGAGCAGTGTGACCCTGCACGCTTCCTACCGGGCCTTTTTGCGAGGTGCTGAAAAGCCGTACAAGTTGTTGTTGGTCACCACATTTGTGCTCGGCATTGCATTTGTCGTCCTGCAATACATGGGCTGGGAAGCGATGACGGCTATGGGGGCCACGTTCACGACCAATCCCTCCAGTTCATTCGTGTATGTGATCTCCGGTTTGCACGCAGCGCACGTCCTTGGTGGTGTGGCAGCCTTGGTGGTGGCGATGGCGCATGCACACCTGTTGCCTTTCAAGCCAACCCCGCGCCGCCGCTTGCGATTCGAATTGGTCGTACACTACTGGCATTTTGTTGATGCTCTTTGGGTATATCTTTTTGTATTTTTTCTGATCCAATCCTCCTGAACGCCAATCGTTTAAAATTCCCATTACTTTCAATATTCGCTGAACATGGCAGATACTTCCGTTGCACACGAATCACACACACACGACCACCAAGACAACGCAACCGCCAACTGGGAGGGCGGCATAGTGCCTTTTAAGGCCACCTATGGCAAACTGATGATGTGGTACTTCCTGTTGTCGGATGCCTTCACATTTGCTGGCTTTTTGATTGCCTACGGTTCCTTGCGTTTTAGCACACCGACATGGCCGGAGGCTGACTTTGTGTTTGCGTCATTTCCGTTCGTGAACGCGCACTGGCCGCTGATATTCGTGACCTTTATGACCTTTGTCCTCATTTTCAGTTCGGTCACGATGGTGCGGGCGGTGCAAGAGGGCCATCGGGAAAACCGCCAGGGCGTGGTTTTCTGGATGTTTCTCACCATCCTCGGCGGGGCCACGTTTTTAGGTTCACAGGCGTATGAATGGACCACCCTCATTGTCAAGGAGAACATGACCGTTTCGGTCAATCCGTTTGGCCGACACATCGCCGATGGGGTGTACCTGAACGCAGACGGAACGGAGGCCAAAAACCCCGACGGTTCCACAAAAACTTTTGCGAAAGGCGACAACTACCTGTTGCATAAACATGGGGACAAGTTCGACGTGCCCACCGTGCAGTACAAAAACGGCCCCTATGGCTCTGAAAAGCGCCAGGCCGAGTTTGGCCCCAAGGCATTTGGTGCCCTGTTCTTTTTTATCACAGGTTTCCACGGATTTCACGTGTTTTCCGGTGTACTGTTTTTGAGCATCATCATGATCAATGCCGCGAGCGGTGTGTACGCCGCCCGCCGGAACGGTTACGAAATGGTAGAAAAAATAGGTCTGTACTGGCACTTCGTGGACTTGGTATGGGTATTTGTGTTCCTAGTATTTTACCTGCTCTGATCCTTAACCGCTGCCGAATCATTCTCTCACGCAATCTCACTTGTCAAAAAATATGGCTGGACATCAATCATACGAAGAACAAAAGGCCTTGGTATTTCGGGGACTTATGCTGCTCGGTGCTATCACGATCATCGAAGTGCTCGTAGCCCTTTTGGCCAAAGGGCATTTGGTACACGGCATCCGTTTTGCCGAAGGCTTTGGGCACTACCTGTATATGCTGCTCATGATCGGCTTTTCCCTGTACAAGGCCTATTTCATTATTTTTTATTTCATGCACATGGCCTACGAGATGCGCGGCCTCATGCTGAGCGTGCTGTTGCCCACCACACTTCTGATCTGGGCGCTCATCGCTTTTTTCCAAGAGGGTAGTTCGTGGGGCGCACGTCGAGAGCAAATCCATGAAAAAGACAGAAACGTTGTCGCTCCCAAATCGGGCGGACAGCCCCAAGGCTACCTGCTTCCGGGCACCGATTGGCCTCTAAAAGGTTGATTAGGTAAAGTGTAAAAAACAAGTTGATAGATTGCACCACCCGACGCGGCACTTACAGATATGAGCGAACAGGTTTCAAAAAAACGCAAGACATACATTGCTGCAGTACTATTTGTGATACTGGTCGTACTGCCAGCCGGGTCGTGGTACTATTTGAGCGGCGGCTTGAAATGGCGCAAACAAGCCCAGGCCGAACTCCAAAACTATGGCAAAATTCGGGGCGCACAAGTCATTTACCCCGACGGCACCAAGGAGAACATGCTGGCCGAAAAGGTGTGCATTGTCTACTACTTTGGTTCCAATCCTGACCTCACCGAGATGAACAAAAAAATATTGGACACCGGGGAGCGGCTTTACACGCAGTTCGGCTTCAAACCGGGCAATACTTACGACGACTTTCGGATGGTCATGGTCGCTCAACACGGAACGGCGGAGTTCCGAACCTACGCCCAGACCCTCCCCAGTGCCGACTTTGCCAACTGGGTCTGGACGGGTGCTGTCGGGTCATGGAAGACGATCATGACCAACGCTTACGACCTGTTTTGCCAAAAAAACGATGTGCGGCCGTCGGAGTTCTATTTTGCACTGGCCGATGCTTCGGGTACCATCCGCTGCTTTTACGATGCCACGAGTGAAAAGGAAATCGGGCGAATGGTGGAACACATCGCGTTGCTGCTACCCAAACACTGAACAAAACCGATATGATCGAGCGAACCGTAGAAGACAACATCCGATTTGAAAAACGCCTGAACAAGCTGGCGTACGCTGCGTCAGCGTTGGTTTTGATGCTCACGGTTCTGATGCGGCGAAAGGAAAAGTTGGATATCGGCGGTATTGACTTCAGTTTTTTGCCCCCGCTCCACTCTTCTCTGAATGCGCTCACCGCTGTCATCTTGGTTTTTGCGTACATCTTTATTCGGAAAAAAAACGTGCTGGCACACCGCCGGGCCATTTATGCTGCCATGCTTTGCTCGGCGTTGTTTTTGGTGTCGTACGTGCTATATCATTTTACTACCCCGGAAACAAAATTTGGTGGGGTAGGGGGCATCCGATACGTCTACTTTTTTGTTCTGATCACGCACGTCGTGCTGGCAGCGGTCATTCTGCCGTTTGTGCTGCTGACGTTCAACCGCGCTTACACCGGTCAGTACGACCGGCACCGGAAAATGGCCCGTTGGGTTTTTCCGCTTTGGCTGTATGTGGCCGTCACTGGCCCGATTTGTTACTTGATGCTCCGGCCTTATTACGGTCAGTAAACACATAAATTATGCGAAAGAACAAAGCAATTCAATTCGTCTTTGCACTGGGTGTGCTTTTACTGGCCATCTGGCTTTTCTTTCCATCCGAGGCGCAGGCCCAGTGCCCCATGTGCCGTATGTCGGCAGAGTCCAACATGAAAAACGGCGGCACCGATGGGGCTGGCCTGAATACCGGCATCCTGTACATGCTGGCGATGCCGTACATTTTGGTGGCATCCATCGGGTATTGGTGGTGGCGCAACCGCAAAAAGGAGGCCCAACAGCCGGATATGCCACATTCGTTGAGTATTGATCCGAGCCAGAATAATTAAGAGCGTGTAACTGGTTAGGTAGCCGCAGCGCGGCGACCTAACCAGTTACAAAAAACGATTGTTGGGTGAGGCGTAGCTCCACGGATAACTCAAAGCCGAGAATCGAATGGCTACAAAAACAGGGCCAGCAGAACACATTTGTTCGCTGGCCCTGTTTAGGTTGGCGCTGTTCAAAAAAAAATCAATTCAGCGTATAGCGGACGCTGAGCGCACCGTAACCACCGCCAAAACCGCTGCCGTAGCCATTGAGGAAAAAGTGCGGCACCCAGTCGGCAGACAAGTTGATCGGTGCGTCGGCGAATTTGTAGTCGAGGCCGAGCGTGCCCAAAAGGCCTATACTGGTGCTCGAACCGCCATCAAAACCTTCGTCGTAGGTCCAGAAGAAGACGGAAGCGCCTCCGCCAAAGTACCATTTCAGTCCGTCAACACCGGAGACTTCAGCGTGGTGCTCATACAAGCCAGCCACGTTGAACCACTTGTAGCCGGTCCAGGAACGGAAGCCGCCAAATATCTCGATGGCACCCGGATCGCTGATAAAAGTTTTGTAGGTGATGGAGACAGGGTAGCCAAGGCGCAAACCAATGGCCGATTTGTACTCTTGGCCGAACGAGGCCGCAGCGCATCCAATCAGGAGGGCAAGGACGAACACTAACTTTTTTGTTTGCATGTTTTCAGTAATTACAGTTTAGTTAATGCGGCAAAACTAAGCATTGTCCTAAATGAAAACGGCAAGCCTGCAACCATTTTCTTTGCACAGTACCCGAAAAGCCTCAACTTCGCCCGACAATTTTCACGCCCATGAAAATAGCCGTGTTTCCGGGGTCTTTCGACCCAATCACCATCGGCCACGTTGATCTGGTCGCGCGAGCCGAGCCGCTTTTCGATCAGATTGTCGTAGCGGTTGGGGTCAATACCACTAAAAAATACCTGTTCACCCTGGAGCAACGGTTGGAATGGCTGCAACAGGTTTTCGGCTCCAATCCCAAGGTGAAAGTGGCGCATTTTCAAAACCTGACGGCCCATTATTGCCAGCACATCGGTGCCCAGTACCTGCTTCGCGGGTTGCGCAACGGCTCTGACTTTGACTATGAAAAAACGATCTCCCAAATCAACCACATCGTGGGCGGCGGCATTGAAACGATATTTTTGATCGCTCAGCCGGACATGTCCCATATCAGCAGCACCATTGTCCGCGAAATCATCCTCGGTGGCGGCGACGCAACTCCCTTCATCCCCCCAAACATCCGTATCCCCTAATCACTCAATCACTCCATCACTCAATCGCTCAATGACGAATGTCTGACGCAATCTTTCAAGTACCGCACCCCGTAAACGAGCCAATCCTGAACTATGCACCAGGGTCGGCGGAGAAAATTTCCCTTAAGAAAACCTTGGCTGAACTGAAGTCTGCGCCCCGCGATGTGCCCATGTACATTGGCGGGCGGCACGTTTTTACAGAGAAAAAAAATGCGATCCGCCCCCCACACGATCTCGCTCACACCTTGGGCCATCATGCCGTTGGTACTGCCGACCACATTCGCGACGCAATTGCCGCCGCACTGAAGGCCAAACCGGCGTGGGAGGCCATGCCGTGGCAAGACCGGGCTGCCATTTTCCTCAAAGCCGCCGACCTGCTTGCCGGACCGTACCGGGCCAAAATGAACGCTGCCACCATGCTTTGTCAGAGCAAAAACGTGTTCCAGGCGGAAATTGACTGTGTGTGCGAATTGGTGGATTTTTGGCGCTACAACGCCTGGTTCATGCAGGAAATCTACAAACAACAGCCCCTCAGCGTGCGCAATACCTGGAACAGGACGGATTGGCGCCCGTTGGAGGGCTTCGTTTTTGCGCTCACGCCCTTCAATTTTACCTCCATCGCGGGTAACCTGCCCACTGCTCCTGCCATGCTGGGCAACGTAGCGGTGTGGAAACCCGCACAATCGCAGATTTATTCCGCTGCGGTTATCATGGAAATTCTGGAAGAAGCAGGCTTGCCGCCCGGTGTTGTCAACCTAGTGTACGTGGACGGCGCGACTATCGGCGACATCGTTTTCTCACATCCCGATTTTGCGGGCCTGCACTTCACGGGCAGCACGGGGGTATTCCAGTCGCTGTGGAAAACTATTGGCTCCAATCTCTCCCTGTACAAGTCCTACCCACGCATTGTGGGCGAAACCGGAGGCAAGGACTTCGTGGTGGCGCATGCTTCCGCCGATGCCAAAGCCGTGGCTGTGGCGCTCGTTCGCGGCGCATTTGAGTTTCAGGGGCAAAAATGCTCCGCCGCTTCGCGGGCCTACATCCCGCGCAGTATTTGGCCGGAAGTAAAAAAATACCTGTTGGACGATCTGCGCGACATGAAAATGGGCGACCCCGAAGATTTCACCAACTTCTTCAACGCCGTGATAGATGCCAAGGCGTTCGACAAAATTGCTGCTTACATCGCTGCTGCCAAACAATCCGACACGGTGAAGGTGATTGCTGGTGGAGGTTTTGACAAATCCAAGGGATATTTCATCGAGCCGACCGTGATCGAAGCATCTGATCCGCACTATGTCACGATGTGCGAGGAAATATTCGGGCCGGTGCTGTCGGTGTATGTGTACGACGACGAGCGTTTTTCCGAAACGCTCGACCTCGTGGACACCTCCTCGCCGTATGCCCTTACCGGAGCAGTATTTTCGCAAGACAAGGCCGCACTCGCGTTGGCCGACCAAAAGTTGCGTCATGCTGCGGGCAACTATTACATCAACGACAAGCCTACCGGCGCGGTAGTCGGGCAGCAGCCCTTTGGGGGCGGACGTGCATCGGGTACCAACGACAAGGCCGGTTCCATGCTGAATATGTACCGCTGGTTGTCGCCAAGGACTATCAAGGAAAACTTCGTACCGCCGGTAGAGTATCGGTATCCGTTCCTGCAAGAACCGTAGTGAGGAATCTAACCAGCCAGCCCCCTTGCAGGGTGACAAAAAACCAGAAACCTTTTAGCGTAACGAAAAACGGGTTCCCCAAGTGATTGGGAAACCCGTTTTCGTTGTGTGCGGGAAGCGAGACTCGAACTCGCATGCCCGTGAAGGCGCACGCCCCTGAAACGTGTGCGTCTACCAATTCCGCCATTCCCGCAGAGGTGCGTTTTCAGAAGCGGGGGCAAAGATATGCGCACACTATGCACTGGCAAATTTTTTTTGAAATCATTTCAAGATTACCGCAAAGGCGCAGAGACGCAGAGGGTTTATTTTTCTGAAAATCAAATATTTAAACCCTCTGCATCTCTGCGCCTTTGTAGTCAAAAAAAATGCCCAGCTGTGTGCTGCTACACTTACCTACATTTGCGCCTACCAAATCAGCTTGCTTTTATGAGAAAATGTTGTGCAATGGCATGGGTGCTCGCGTTCGTCACCTTGTCGTCAGTGTCCATGTTTGGGCAGGTCGTTTTGACCAAGCAGCTCACTGTGTTCGAACACCTGACCAAGGAGGAAGGTGCAAAAATCCAACTCAACCTGGATATGGCCGCCCTGCTGCAAAACCGAAAAAAAGCCGAATACCTGTCGGCTACACTGACAGATGAGTCCGGCCATACCTTTGAACTCGAAGTGCGTACGCGCGGGAAGTTTCGCCGCAGGCGCTGCGAAATACCGCCGATCAAACTGAAATTCGTCAAAACCGGGCTTGAGCAAGCGCAGATGGACACGATGAACGAGGCCAAACTCGTGTTGCCCTGTGCCAGCAAGGAGGCTGATGAAACACTCATCGTGCGGGAATATCTGGCATACCGGATGTTCGAAAAACTAAGTCCGGGCTACTGCGTTCGCGCCCGATTGGTGCGCATACAACTCAAGGACAAGGCAAAAAAGCGTCCGCAAAAAATGCTGGCCATGCTGGTCGAGCATGAAGAAGAAGTTTCAGGACGATTGTCAGGTACCGTTTTACAAGAATGGGGTATCAAACTTGACCGCATGCACGCAGACCAAGTGGCGCTTATGATCTTGTTTCAGTACTTGGTTGGAAACACGGATTGGGACCTGAATTCTTGTCGAAACGTCATGCTCATCCAACCGCCAAGTGGCGACGGGTTGAGAGCGATTCCATACGATTTCGACTTTTCGGGCTTGGTAGCTGCACCGTACTCATCGCCCAATTCGGAGTGCAAAATTCGATCCGTGCTTGACCGCTGCCTGATGGACTACGGAATCGCCTCTGAAGCGCTTCAACGCGCCAAGCAAAAAATCTTCGAGGCTAAAACAGCACTCTACGAGGAGTGCAAAAATCAATTCCTGCCCACAAGGGCGGCTGAGGAGATGACCAGATATTTGGACATTTTTTTTGAGGCGCTTTCCGCTGATTCGACCGAAATCCCTTCCCGATTAGAATTTCCCAGACAGTAGGGGTGCAACTTGTATTTGCGTCCTCTCTAACAGCCGCCATGCGTTTTCTCATCATTCAAACCGCCTTCATCGGCGATGTCGTGTTGGCCACTCCGATAGTGGAAAAACTGCGCCGGTTTTTTCCGGAAGCGGAAATTGATTTTTTGCTCCGAAAGGGAAACGAGCGGTTGCTTGACAACGATCCCTATATCCGACGGGTGTGGGTTTGGGACAAAAAAAAGGAAAAATACAGAGGACTTTTGCGGCTGATACTTGCCCTGCGCCAAGAACGGTACGATTGGGCGGTCAATTGCCACCGGTTTCCTGCATCGGGATTGGTTACAGTTTTTTGTGGTGCCCGCCACACCATCGGTTTTCAAAAAAACCCGCTTTCACGGCTTTTCAGGCAGCGTGTGCCCCATGCGTTTGGAACGAAAGATCGTCCGCTACACGAGGTGGAGCGCAATCTGAGCCTGATCGAACACCTGACGGACAAGTCCTTTGAAATGCCGCGCTTGTACCCCACGAAGGAAGATACAGCCAAGGCTCGGACGTTTGTCCCGGTGGATGGGCGCTACGTCTGCATCGCTCCCACCTCGGTGTGGCACACCAAACAGTTCCCTGCGCACAAATGGCTGGAGCTTATCGAGCGCTTACCTCAGAACTGCGCGGTGTTTCTCCTCGGTGGGCCGGACGATGTTGAGGCTTGCGAGCAGATTGCTCAGGCAGTCAAGCGCCCGAACATCCAAAACCTGGCTGGCCGCCTGAGTTTTTTGGAGTCGGCGGCACTGATGCGCGACGCTGCAATGAACTATGTAAACGACTCGGCTCCCATGCACATCGCCTCTGCGGTGAATGCGCCCACTACAGCCGTTTTCTGCTCCACTGTGCCGATTTTCGGGTTTACACCGTTGTCAGAAAGACGGGTTGTTGTCGAAACCGATCAACACTTGACATGCCGCCCGTGCGGTCTGCATGGGTACCGAGCCTGCCCGCAAGACCATTTTGCTTGTGCGGAGACAATTCGAGCCGATTTGTTTCCCATTCCTGCTTGATTTTTTTTCACGTTGGCAGTTGCCAAAGAAATTTTTCACTCGATTGGTTTGAGCCAGTGACTTCGACGGCATTCGCAGTCGAAAGGCCGCTTTTTACTTGCAAAGACTCAATTCTTACACGTTTTTTCAAATTCAGATATGTGCTGATTTTTAAGGGAACGGTATTTTTTTTCAAGAAAACGGTTTAAAAAATTTGCAAGTGGAAAAAGTGTCATATATTTGTCCCCGTAATTAACGCAGCGGCACAAGAGCAAGGCTGCAAACAAATTGACACCACAGATGCCCACCCTCTAAATTGGGCAAAAGATAAAATCCGGCTGTCTTCCAATGGCCGGAACGAGTAAACCGAAGGCGGGGGCCCTCCGGCCCTTTCAAATGAGAAAGGGCGGAGGGCTGTTTTTTTCTGCTTTCATCTGCACGAATTTGATTTACCGACATACTGTTAGAAAACAACGAACCGGCTGCGCACAACATGCGTGGCCGGTTCTATTTATGGGGCAATCGAAATTAATCCCCCCTTTTTATTCTACGATAACCTTTTTCGAAACAATGGATCCGTTGGCACCGTGCGCCTCGACAAAGTACAAGCCCATGGGCAGATGACCAACCTGGAATCGGATTTCAGTTCCTCCAACCGGCCACAACTGATTGGCCACAACCTGCCCGGTCATGTTCACTACTTGCACACCGGCGATGGATGGGCCGCCGAGGTGTTGGATGCTCAGGTAATCACTGACCGGGTTGGGGAAAACCTGCACGGAGGGCAGCAGGGTAGGGGAGTGCTCCCCTGTTGAGCCGGAAGTCAGTTTCAACAATTGCAACCCGTTTTGCATGTCGCTCGCAATAATGGTGCCCGAGGGCAGCCAAGGGTAATTGCCCCAATTGCCATAGTAGGTGTTGTACTGGGTGTTCTCGGGGTGCGTATCGTAAAAGGCGACCAACTTCGGAGCAAGCGGATCACTGATGTTGTACACCAAAAGGCCGTCCTCGTACTGAGAATCGAACAGGAGGTTGTCTTTGATGTACACATTGTGCGGAATAGCATTATTCATGCCTGCTGGCAGTGCCGGGTCGAGGAACGAACCGACAATTTCGATGTTGGCATCGGCAAGGTTTTGTAAATCAACAACCAAAATCGGCCTGCCGGACGGGATTTCCTCGGTGCAAAAAGCATATCGCCCGTCCATGCTTAGCCAATTGTTGTGGTGGTAGCCGCCGGTGGTCGCCAGACTTGCCAGTGTGATGGCCGTGTCCGGGTTCGTACAATCATAAATGTAATAGCCCTCAAAACCGGAAGAGGCGTATACGGTGTCACCGCGTACGTATGAATCATGGATGTAGCCGCCCGTTACGGTAAGATTGGAAAGTAGTACGGGTTTATCCGGATTTTGGCTCACATCCAAGATTTTGAGTTTTGAAGAAGAACCATTCAGGTAAATGCGGCCAGAGGTGGTATCAAGCGTGATGGTATGAGCGCTGGAAAAAAGTTGGTTGCTGTAATACGTCCGTGTGATGGAATCCGGTGCATTGGAAAAATCGAAGATCATCATGCCTTCATTTGTTTGATCCGACACGCCATAGACGCGATTTTTGTACGACTTGAACTCGCGCCAGACAGTATTCGTCTTACCCTCGAATGTTTTCACGAGTTGCGGGCTGGTGGGCGTTGTGATATCAAAAATGAGTACATGACGCGCGCCACCGAGTATGGCGTACTCGTGGCCGTTCACGGCCAAACCCCAGCAGCCGCTGTACTGGACTCGTAAATCGTTGGGATCAGCGATGGGTAGCGAGTCGTCGTCCCAGCGGGCCAATCGGATCATGTTGAGGGAGTCCTGGGCAAGCAGGTTCGTGACAAATATCAGGGAAAACAGGAGTAAAATGTTCTTGAGCATAATTTTTGTGTTAAGTAGTAGTGTGTATTTTGTTTGTAGCAGGGCAAAGGTACTGAGGAGGGCAATGCTAAGAACCGCCGGATAAGGACTAAGAAGGATTAAGATCATCGCCGACCAAAATTAAAATCTATGCCTCGGCTTAACCGGTTTCCGGGCGCTTTTGAGACCTTTGCGGTTTCTACTGAACGAAAAAACATTCTTGCTCACCATGAACAAAACGACTACCCTGGCCTCAATCATTGGTTGGGCCTTGATCGCCCTTGGTGCCGTTTCCTGCTCCAACAAAGAAGAAGCGGAAAATCCCGAAGTTTTGCATCGGGGCATGCGCCGAATCATTGAGATACTGCGCCACGACAATTTTTCACCGCCCGTTTCCTCCCGCATTTTCGCCTACACGACTGTGGCTGCCTACGAAGCTCTGATTCCCGGGTACCCTGAGCAACGGTCGTTGGCAGGTCAACTGAACGGACTTACTGAAGGCCCAAAACCAGAGGCTGGAAAAGAATACTGCTACCCTTTGGCTTCCACCGCTGCCTTGATGAAAGTGGGCAAACAGTTGATTTTTTCCGAAGCCAGTATGGATGATCTGAAAGAGGATATTTTTCAGGAATTTGAAGCCATGGGAATACCGCAAGACGTGTATGACCGCTCCATTGCGTATGGAGAAGCCGTGGCCGCACATATTTTGGCTTGGGCCAAAACCGATAACTACGCACAAATCCGCAGCCTGCCCAAATACACGATCACGGTAAAAGACCCCAGTCGTTGGATACCCACGCCTCCGCAAAACGCGGATGCCCTTGAGCCGTACTGGACGCGCGTGCGCCCGTGGGTGATGGACTCCGCGCGGCAGTTTCCGCCCATACCACCCGTTCCGTTCAGTGAGGACACAGCCAGCGCTTTTTATAAAGCCGCTTTCGAGGTGTACCAGATCGGAAAAACAATCGGTGATGCCGACCGCGAAACGGCCTTGTACTGGGACGACAACCCGTTCGAGGTCGTGTCCTCCGGCAGGTTGACGGTTACGACAAAAAAAATTAGCCCGCCTGGCCACTGGATCAACATTGCCGGGCAGGTTTGCCGCAAGGCCAATGCGCCGATAACCAAGACCGCCGAGACCTATGTGCTCGTCTCCGTGGTCTTTGCCGACGCGTTTATCAGTTGCTGGACGGAAAAATTCACCAGCAACCTCGTGCGCCCCGAAACGTACATCAACCGGCATATTGACGAAAATTGGCGCCCATTGATTGAAACACCACCGTTTCCCGAACACACCAGCGGCCACGCAACCACTTCAGCCGCAGCAGCCACGATCCTGACCAAGTTGTACGGCGACGCATTCGAGTTTACCGATAGTACCGAAGTCGAGTTTGGCTTGAAACCCCGCACGTTTAAGTCATTTTATGAAGCCTCCGACCAGGCAGCCTTGAGCCGACTCCTCGGAGGTATTCACTACCGCAACGGCAACGAAGGCGGCAGGCTGAACGGACGCACAATAGGAGAGTATGTGTGGGAGAAAGTGCGTACGCACTAAGGTTTACCCCTTTTTCGACTTGTGTCCGGCCAAGAATCCCCACCCGCCGGAGCCGATCAAAAAGCCAAGGTCATAAAAACCGCCCGTGTTGTTGACGGCGTAGATGGCGATGTTGTCGTCGAACAGGCTTCCGATAAAACTTGCCGGGGTGATAAACCCGTGCAGCAAGCCTGAAAAAAAGCCGTACTGGTTGCCCGTTAGGCATTCCCGTACAGGCTCTACATCGGCGCATGAAACCAAACAGGTGCAAGCAATAAGTGCGAGCAGGAGCAGGGCGAATCGTTGGTGTTTTTTCATAAGTACACGATTTAAAACTTGTTCGGGTATTGTCACTTGGCAATCAGGGACACAGCACATCCGCCTCCAGCCACTAAATTCAATGCCAGCACGTCGCCGCGTTTCACAGTTCGTTTGGTGATGACCACGGGGTACGGGTTGGTTTCCCAGTGCGCCTCAGGGCCGTCGGCGTAGATTGTGGCTTCGTAGATTTTACCTTTTTTCAAAAAATCAAGCCTGGCCGTTACCTCACGCGGGTTTTCATCAGTGATACTGCCCAAAAACCAATTGTCCGTGCCTTTTTGCCTCCGCGCGGTGGTGATCTGGTCGCCGATGGAGGCGTGCAGGATGCGGGTGTCGTCCCAGTCTACGGGCACATCGCGGATGAACTGGAACACGTCAAGGCGTTTTTCATAATGCTCCGGCAGGTCAGCGGCCATTTGGAGCGGGCTGTACAACGTGACGTAAAGGGCCAGTTGTTTGGCCACGGTGCTGTGTACAACCTCTATTTTTTTGGAATCAAATGCACGCATGCGCACCTCGAAAATACCCGGGGTGTAGTCCATCGGCCCGCCAAGGATACGGGTAAACGGTAAGATGCACTCGTGTTCGGGCGGGTTTCCGGCGCTCCAGGCGTTGAATTCCTGACCCCGGGCCGCCTCGCAGGCCAGCCAGTTGGGCCAGGTACGGTGCAGGCCGCTGGGGCGCACGGCTTCGTGCATATTCACCATGATCCGGTTTTTCGCCGTTCGTTCGGCCACGCGCAGGTAATGGTTGGCCATCCATTGGCCGTCGTGCCACTCGCCTTTTGGGATGATTTTGCCAACGTAGCCCGTCTTCACGGTGTTCATACCGTACCTATCCATATAGGTGTAGGCGGCATCCATCTGGCGTTCGTAGCTGGGCACCGCCGAGGACGTTTCGTGGTGCATAATGATGCGCACGCCCTTTTCGCGGGCGTAACGGCTCACGGCATCCATGTCATAGTCCGGGTAGGGTTTGGTAAAATCGAAAATCTCGTCCTTCCACTGGCCAAACCATTCCTTCCAACCCGTATTCCAGCCCTCTACGAGTACGCCGTCGAAGCCGTACTTGGCCGCAAAATCAATATACCGTTTCACGTTTTCGGTGTTGGCACCGTGGCGAACGCCCTTGTTAGCCGTTGAATTCTGTGTGCCTTCGTAGTCCCAGGAAGCGATACCGACGTGCATTTCCCACCACACTCCGACGTATTTCTGGGGCTTTATCCACGACACGTCCGCGATCTTACAGGGCTCGTTCAGGTTGAGGATCAGTTTGGACTGTAACAATCCAGCCGCATCCGGGCTGAGCAATACGGCACGCCAGGGCGTGTGAAAGGGCACCGTGTTGACGCTTTTTATGGTAGAGTCTGCCGAGGGAATGAGGAATGCTTTGAACGACAATTTCTCCGGGCGGGCTTCCAAGTGCAGCGCTCCAAAATCGGCCAAACCCGCCTCGGCCAAGGCGATGTGCGTGCCGTCTGCCATTTTCATGGCGATGGGCGTTTGCACGTTTTTGGGCTTCGGAATGTACTTGGTGTAGATGTTTTTCTCCCGCTCGTAGATGCTGGCATCAATCGCGCTCACGGTGGAGGTGGTGTACACGTGTTCGTTGGAATCGTAGTCGCCCGGAATCCACCACGCGGTGTGGTTGCCGGTCATCTGAAATTCCGAGAACTCGTCGGTCACCGACAGGGTGCTCAGCCCGGCCTGTTCTGGAAATTCGTAGCGAAAGCCCACTCCCTCGTCGTAGGCGCGGAAGCGGATGGTCATGCGGTGCCCGCCAGCGTTCTGCAGCCGGTATTCCAATTCGCGGTACTGGTCTCGGATTTTCGCCACTTCGCCCCAAACGGGCTTCCAGGTTTCGTCGTGTAAGCGCTCGCCCGTACCGACCAGTTTGAGGCCGCTGCCGAAGTCGTGCGTTTGGGCGGCGATGCCCATGCGCGACCAACCCACGGCGGGGCGGCCACTATAAGTGATTTTGTAAAAAACCTCCCCACCGTGGTTCAGGCCCACGGACAGGGAGGTTTTTTTTCCGGGAGAATGCAGGATGCGGAGTGTTTTTTGGGCAGAAAGGGTGCCGAAAGAGAGGAGCAGAACAGCAAGGAGTTGAGCGCGTGCCATGTACGGTTTGTTTGCGGCAAAACTACGCAATGGCGCACTGGATTAGCCTAAATGCCTGTGTCCAAACTCAAATTCGCCTACATTTACACCCGTTTTTCTCTAAAACTGGCTAGCATGGAATTAGAGTATGTTTCGTCTTTTCACCACAGATTCTCACAGATTAACACAGATTTTTCACAGGTAATTTTGTGTTAATCTGTGAGAATCTGTGGTGAAAAACTGGTTTGCTACGGGCGGATGCTTGGTATTTGCCTCAAAAAAACTCCGCGCCTTTGAAAAAAATTTGAAGGGTGGCACCTGATCAAAAATACGGCACGAAATTCATCGAAAACGCCCCCGCCTCCAACTTTTTTGACTCGCCCGAACCACTGTACAGCGTGCAAGTGACCGTACCGCGCAACGACATGGACTGCCCAAAGACCGTTTCCATTTTTTCGCTTTTGGTCACATTGAAAACCGCATCGCTCATTTGGCCCAATCGCGAGGATGTCCACGATTCGATGCCATCAAAATAGGTGACCGTGACTTGGCCCTGGCTGTCGCCAAATGGCCACTTACCCACTGGAAAAAGTGTGGGGAAAACAGTGCCCTCGGTGCCGCAATCGCCGATGAACAGATCTGGAAAATCAACCGAGAAGTAGGTTTTGCCGGGGTCGAAGCCGCCGATGGAACAACCATAATATATGGTGCAGTCGGGCGGGCCGATGCTGCCGCCGTTGGAGTTGGACATCTCGGTGTCGTTCGTGGCGGTCAATTCGTGTTTGACTGCAACGCCGTCGAGTTTTCCGAGGAAAAAGAAATCGGCATCGGATGAGAGGGTGTCGTCATCTTTACTACAAGCGACAAAAAACAGGGCGAGCAGCGCAAAAAGAAGTGTTTTCTTCATTGTGAAACGGTTGTGTTTGGTAAAAAAGATACTGGAAGATCACCACCACTGCGGTTTTGTTACCCTTCGGGCACAACAAAACCGCCGCCCCGGAGAACCGGAGCGGCGGTCGTATTCGTCAGCAAAATGCTGAAAAAAATTAGTTAAAAATGTAGCGAATGCCGATCTGCGCCTGCCACACATTGTCGAGGTTGACGCTGCGAACGAAGGCATCGCGAAGCAACTGTACCTGACCGTCAATGGACTGGGTGGCCAAGCGGTAGGACGGCAGGCCGTTGGCATCAATACTGGCAACGCTGAGCGGATTGGCCGTGGTCGTTTGGTAACCCACACCCCAAGAGTTGTTCAGCAGGTTGCTCACGTTGAGGATGTCTGCACGGAGTTGTATGATGTTCTTCTTGCCGGTACGGCCGATGGGGAAACTGATCTCCTGCAATATGGTGAAGTCGAAACGGGTCAGCCACGGGAACTCGGCACCGTTGCGCTCGGCGTACTGGCCGCGGCGGCTGCTCAGGTACGGGTTGGCATCAATGTAGGCATCAAAAGCAGCGGCCTGCTCTGCGGGCGTAAAGGTTTTGCCACCAGCGGTCAGGTTCACAAACGTAAGGTCAGAAGCCCGGTTCGGCACGAAGAGCAAGTCGTTGTTCTGGCCGTCGCCGTTCAGGTCATTGGCACCACCGGTCGGGAACATGTACGAAAACTTGCCGCCGCTGTTCGATACGCAACCCAATGTGAACTGGGTAGAACCACCTACTTCGCTGCCATAGTTGATACGGTAGTTGACGAACCCCACGACGCGGTGGCGCAGGTCGTTGTCAGCCCACGAAGTAGTGAGGTAGTTTTGACCAGTATTCGTAGGAATATTGGCTAACACCGTGCTGGCCACCGACTGCAGGTCGTAAGCCGTTCCGTAAGTATAGCCGATCATACCGCCGAAGCCGCCTTTGTTGGGCAATTCTAACTTACCTGTGATGGAGTAGGAATACCCTTCTTCGGTGTTGGTGAGCACGAATGCGTTGGAAATCTTCGGGTTGATGAATCGAGCGGCAGCTACTTGGGCCGTCGGCACACCCGATGCCGGGAAACGGTCGCGGTTGTCTGGGCCGGTGAACTTGCGGTCCGGGCCTTTCAGGTTGGCATCAATGTAGCGCAGGGCCTGGATATTTTTGTTGTAAATACCCTCCACGGTAGCGATGAGGCCGCCAGGCAGTTTCTGGTCAATGGCCAGACTGCTTTTCCAGATCACCGGGTACTTCAGGTCGTTCACCGAGGCGTTGAGCACGTATGGCGGCAACTTGGTGATGTCGGTGCTGGCCGGGTAGAAGCGGCTAGGGTCGAGTGTGAATGGATAAGCCGTTGTGTTGGTTGCGTTGATGACTGCTGTGTTTACACCGTTGTTGCCCAATTGGTTGGACACGAGCACCTGCGGGATGCGGGAAACAAAATAACCCGTACCACCGCGGATTTGGGTGGACTTGTTGCCTGACACATCCCAGTTGAAGCCAAGGCGGGGTGAGACTTGCAGGTTCGACTTAGGTAGTATGCTGGTGTTGATGTTCAGGTCGTTTCCGTTTTCATCCTTGAAAACGAGCGTGTCCACCACCGGGTTGAAAAAGTCCGCCGCCGTGGCGTTGTCGTAGGTGAAAATATCGCCGCGAACACCGAGCGTGAGCTTGAAATTGCTGGCCACCTGAAATTCGTCCTGTACATACGCGCTGTACGTGCTGGATTTCAACACCTGCAACGGCTCGATACCGCCGGGAAGCAGCGAATAGCGCAAGTTGTAGCGCGACACGGGCACGGGCGACACCGGGTTGTTCGGGTCGTTGATGGACTGCAAGGCCGCCGTCTTGAAGTCCGCGATAGAGTTGTACACATACACGCCGTTAGACGACGGGAAGAACACGTTATTGGACTCGAAAAACTCATAAGCGGCACCGATCGTGACGTAGTGCTTGTTCAAAAACATGCTGAAGTTGTTGGTGATGTTCAGCGTGCTGTAGTTGAGCTGGTTGTTCGGTGTGAACGGGTCGAAACCAATGGACGTATATGTACTGCCGTCCTTCAGGATATCCACCGTTGGGAACAGGTCCGTTTTGTACTGGCGGTCTTCCAGCTGCTTGTTGTACGAGGCGATAAATGTGTTGGACAGTTTGCTGCCGAAAAGCGAGTTGAGCTCAAACGCAATGGAACGGGTATTATCCTCAATCACATAGCCCGTGTTTTCCGGCGAAATAGCCAGGGAACGGTTGGTCCGGTTGCCAGCTCCGGCAGTGTTGCTGCTGTTGCTGTCGCTGATGCGCTGGTCGGAGGAGGAATCGTGGTGCGAGTAGCGAAGGGATGCCTTGTGGCGCTCGTTGATGTTGTAATCCAAGCGGAAAAGTGCCTTGGTGCTCTCCAAATTGTTGTTGAAATTGTCGAAAGCGCCGATATCGCGGTTAAAATTTTGGAGTAGGAAATCGCGTAGGTCTTCCATGTCGGCCAACGTGACGCGGGAAACGTTGCCCGTGGCACCGGGCTGGTCAATTACCCAATCCAAGGCAGGGGTGGAGCTTTTGAATCGCTCACCGCTGGCAAAAAAGAACAATTTGTCTTTGATGATCGGGCCGCCGATACGCATCCCGTAGGTACTTTCGTCAATATTCACCGGGGGCAATTGCAGGTCGGCGGCTTTGGTGCCCGCGAGGCCGGCATTGCGGAGAAAACCGTAGAAAGAGCCGGAAAACTCGTTGGTGCCCGAGCGGGTGACGGCATTGATACCTGCACCGACAAAGCCCGACTGGCGCACGTCGTAGGGCGCGATGTTGAGCTGGATTTCTTCCAGTGCATCCAGCGAAATGGCTGTGGTGTTGGTACGACCGCCAGCCTGTGCCGAAGAGCCGAGGCCAAAACCGTTGTTGAACACGGAACCGTCAATAGTAAAGTTGTTGAAACGGCTGTCCTGACCTGCAAACGAACGCCCGTTGCTGTAGGCGTTATATTTGGTGATGTCATTCACGGTGCGCCCGATAGTCGGCAGGGAGTTGATGGTTTGAGCGCTGTACGAGGCGGAGGCTCCCGTGCGATTGCCGCTGAAAATGTCATTTCGGCCTGCAGAAATCACAGTTTCCTCAATCACAACGCCTGATTCCTTGAGTTGGAAATCCAAGTTAGTGGCTACACCGAGGTTGGTTCTGATACCCTCCTGAGTCATCGGCTCAAAGCCCGTGTAGGTGACAGTCACCGTAAATGGGCCGCCCACGCGGACAGCCGGAAGCACGAAACGGCCGGAAGGGTTGGTTGCCGTTCCGTAGCGGGTGCCCGACGGGACGTGCGTTGCTACAACTGTAGCTCCGATCAGGGCCTCACCCTGCGAATCCAGCACTTTACCGGAAATGGTCGAAGTGGTTACTTGTGAAAAAACGGTCATGCCACACAGCAGGAAAGCGGCCACGGCAAATGCCCTGCCCACCAGCATGGATGCCCGGTTGCTGAATGTTGAAAATCTCATACGTAAAACGGATTTAGTGAAAAAAGAAACAAGGAAAATCGAGTGCGAATGTAAGCAGCCTTCGTTAACTTGTCGTTAAGTTTCGTGCCCTACAAACACATTGTTTTCCGCACAATGTTTTCTTACGCTCCTGACAAGGTGTTTGACCCCGAACATTGTTTCTGCTGACGACACCAAATTGCTTGAACACCTGAACTCACAATTTATATTTTTTTGCCCTTCACTGCCCGGACAAACCGCCGGGCCGAGTCCTTTTTCTACTTTTGGCCCTTCAACCGATTCGATTCACCGACTAACCCACTTTCAGGTTATGAAAAAATTTACCCTCTCGCTGCTCGTCAGTCTTTGCCTTGCCCTTGGTGCCCATGCCCAAATCGTTATTTCTGAAATCATGTACAACCCGCCCGAAGCAGGCACGGACTCGTTGGAGTACATCGAGTTTTACAACAACAGCGCCAACCCGGTGAATATGGAGGGCTGGTACCTGTTCGGGGTAAACTTCACCTTCCCGGCGATAACCCTGAATCCAGGCCAGTATGTAGTGACAGCCGTGAACGCTACCGCCCTGTTCAACCAACTCGGCGTGACGGCCCAGCAGTGGGGCATCAATAGCGCCCTGAACAATTCCGGCGAACTGCTCCTCCTGCTCAACCCCGCCGCCGACACCATTGATCGTGTATTTTACACCAACATGCCCCCATGGCCCACCGAAGCCGCCGGAAACGGTGCCTCCCTCGTGCTGTGCGATTTCAATTCCGACAACAGCCTGCCGGAAAGTTGGAAAGCGGCCACCACGCCCACTGGGGTCACTATCAACAATAAAGCCATCTTCGCCAACCCCGGAGGGCCGTCCAATTGCCCGGTCGGCGTGACTGCCATTGCCGACAACTTTTCCATCATCTCGGGCATCGCCTCCAGCCTCGATGTCCTGCTCAACGATGTGCTGCCCGGCACCGGAAACCCGGTGGTCACCATAACCGCCAGCGCCCAGCATGGTACCGCAACAGTAAATCCCGACAACACCATCTCCTACACCTCGACAGGCGGATACTGCGGTGTTGACCAGTTCACCTACCAAGTTTGCAAGGGAACCGACTGTGACCAGGCGGTAGTAACTATTACGGTGCGTTGCTACACACCCTATACCATTGATCAAATCAACGGGATCAACGCCGAAGGTGCTGCCGATTCACTCGGCGTTTTGTGCGAACTCACGGCCACTGTCTACGGTGTGAACCTGCGGGCTACGGGCCTCCAATTTACCATGATTGACGACAACAACGACGGCATCACGGTCTTCAGCGCCGCGCAAAACTTCGGCTACACCGTCAAACAAGGCGACAAAATCACTGTGCGCGGGGCCATCAACCAGTTCAATGGCTTGCTCCAGATTTTCCCCGATGCCCTCGTGAAAGTTTCGGATAACAACCCGCTCGTCACGCCCTTGGCCGTGCTGGTACACAGTGAAAATACCGAATCCAAACTTATCCGAATCAACAACTTGCGCTACACCGACCCCGCCCAGTGGGCCACCGGCACGGGCACGGGCTTCAGCGTGTTCATGGTGTCCGATGCCAATCCGCAGGATACCATCCAAGTGCGTATTGACGACAACGTAGACTTGTTCAACCAGCCCGCTCCACCTGTGCCGTTCAACCTGACGGGTATCGGCGGGCAGTTCGACAATGCCACACCGTTCTCGTCCGGTTACCAGATCGCGCCGCGCTACACCGCTGATGTCAGTTCGCTGGTTGGTCTCGTAAACACGGATTTCAGCGCCGAGGTACGCCTTTCGCCCAATCCCGCTTCGGACGTGCTGCGCATCCAGACCGATATGCCATTCGATGCCCTGCGTATTTTTGGAGCCGACGGGCGCTTAATTTTTGTAACAACCCAACCCACTCCGTTTGTGGAGATACCAGTGGCTAATATCGCCAACGGCGTGTACGTCGTGCGTTTTGAAAAAGACGGTGCTGCTTGGGCGACGCGGTTTGTGAAGATGTAGCCGTCTCACAGATCACTTAAAAAAATTGAACATTGAACATTGGGCATTGAACATTGAAC
>JBEBHD010000196.1:0-10658 GCA_040080915.1 Saprospiraceae bacterium | reverse complement strand
ATCCGATACAGATTTTGCTCTTTTCAGGGAAAGCGCCTTGTTGCCAGCGGCGTTACCCACATTGTCGGTATTGCCTTCGATGCGGATGCGGGCATTGGAAAATGCCTTGGCGATGTCCACAAATTCGCGGTCAATGATGTACTTGGCGTTTTCGTCCAACAGGAATTCGCCGCTGCGGAACGAGATGCTCAGGCGCTTGGTGGCGACGGCGGTGCGGGTTTTGGCCTCTTCCGAGGCTACACCGAATTCTTTTTGGCCCTCGGCTGCCTGTCCGGGCGCGTTGGTCAGGGCTGTAGCCGCTTTTATGCTTTCTGTGTTGATGGCCAAACGCCAGTTTGGGACTTTGCCTTCGATGTAGCCCAGTTGCTGGTAAGTGAGCGTCATCCGGTTGTAGAGGTTTTCCCCGGTCACCCCTTTGTACGCGGGGTTCAAGCCGAAGAAATTCAGGTTGTCGCCGTGCGTACAGAGGCGGACGTTGTTGATGGATTTATAGGCGGCATCTTCGGGTATGCCGTCGAAATTTTGGGACAGGATTTTGGCAGCCTTGCGTTTGTTGGCCTCGCTGCTGTTGATCTCTGCCGCGCCTTTCATCCAACCTTCGTACAGTTTGGCGGCTTTGTCGCGGTTTTGGTCCAACCAGGCACCCTTGGCGATGAACGCGTCGGCGATGATGTTGGATGCCGAGCGGGTACTCTCCAAAATCCGGGAACCGGGCACCGCCGACACGCAAAGTTCGTCGTCGGGACTCCAAACCACGGCTGCATCCACCTGTTGGCTTTTGAACACCTGGGCAGCGTCAATGGCGCTGGGTTGTTTGACGATTTCAATGTCGGAAGTTTTCATGCCGGCGGCTTCGAGCAGCCAGATGAGGAAGGAGTGGGAGGGTGTCAATTCGGCCACGGCCACTTTTTTGCCCTTCAGGTCGCTGACCGAGGTGATGCCTCGGCGGACCACCACCGCATCGCCGCCCCGCGACCAGTCGGCTTGGAACACGATGCGGGGGTCGAAAGCCTGGAGCGCCGCCATTTCGGTGGGCAGAGCATCCACGGTACACCAGAGCAGGTGTACGTCGCCGTTTTTGAACGCGGCGCGGCTGGCCTCGAAGTCGTCGAGCACTTTGAAATCTACTTTGAAACCGTAGTCCTTGTAAAACCGGGACTCGGTGTTGGCCTTGAAGCCTTCGTTGAAATACTGCCCGCCAGCATAACCGCCCCAGGTAACGACACCCACTTTTACGGTGTTGGGGTCGGAATCGTCCGTGTCAGTTTGAGCATTTTCTTCAATAAATTTCTTTCCGGCTTCCGTGTTGTTGAAAATGAGTTTGCCGCCGAAATAGATGCCGCCAACGACCAGTACGGCGATCAGGAGTTTTGAAAAAGAGGTTAATCTTGCCATGTTGGGTGGGTGGTATTGGTTAAAAAAATCGGTTTGTCCGTCATCTGTTGGCGTTGCAAACTGCCAGCAAGTATGAATTCATCTGGTTTTTGGAAGGCACAAAAATACGCGGATGTGTCGGAAAGTAAAGTGATATTTGCACGGCCTTCGGCCAGTAGAAAAAGAATTGTACCATGTTCGACGATCAAAACCTTGCCTCGGAAACCGTGCTGCTCGAAAACCCGCTCCTGACACTGGCGCAGGATCGCCCTTTGCGGTTCAAAAGCCAGATGGGGAAGGAGCGTTTTCACCGTTTCATTTTGCGCAACAGCGATGTCAGGATCGAGCGCGACAAGCACGGCTTTATCATTATTTCCCCGCCTATGACACTCAAATCTGCCGAAAACGAAGGCAATGCCTTCGGCTTCCTCTGGTATTGGTCCAAAACCAACAAATTAGGCAAAGCCTTCAGCCCCTCCGCATCTTTCGACCTGCCCGACGGCTCCATGTACAAGGCCGACGGAGCGTGGATTTCCAACAAAAAACTGGACCGCCTCAGTCCCGACGAGCAGGACAGCATCGCCCTCATCGTGCCCGATTTTGTGCTGGAAGTGCGCTCCAAGTCGGACTCGCTGGCGCAATTGAAAAAAAAGATGACCGAGGCTTGGATGGCCAACGGCGTGCGCCTCGCCTGGCTGATTGACCCGCGCAACCGCAAGGCGTGGGTTTACCGGGCCGGTGCCCCGGTAGAGGAAGTGCCCGATTTCAGTGCCTCGCTTTCCGGGGAGGACGTGCTGCCGGGGTTTTCTCTGGCGCTCAGCGAGTTGCTGGAGCACTGACGCGAAGTATCTGCTCCGCTATTTTTTTCGAATCAATTTTAATGTTCCGCAAAATCCCGGTCAACGGTGCTGTGAACCCGCAAAAAAACAGCCCTCTGGAGGCCTCGTCGTCGAACCACAACCGGCTGGGGTAGCCGCGTTCGTTGATCAAGGGGCGGGCGTTTTCCACAAAATCTTCCACTTGGGCGCGGTAGCCCGTGCAGGCAATGACGGCATCGAACGGTTCGGTTTGGCCGTCGGCAAAGGTCACACCCTCGGCCTGAAACGCGCGTATGTCGGGCCTGATGGCCACCTTGCGTTGTTTGATGAGATCAATGGTGCCGACATCAATGATTGGAACCTTGCCGAAGCGCCGCAACTGCTCGGATGGTGCGTAGGGCGAGGCCGGAATGCCGTAGGGGGTGAGGTCGCCCACGGTCAGTCTTTGCACCTGTTTGGAAATGAAGTCGAAGGCCCAATTGGGCAGTTTTCCCAGCGCGATGGCGGTACGATGGGCGGGTCGGCCTCCGATGTCCCGGCGCATGAAATTGACCGGCCCGCGTACGGAAATGGTCGGAAAGGCACCTTGTTCGTGCAGGTCAATCGCCAGTTCGGCCCCTGTGTTGCCGATGCCGATGAGCAGGACGCGCTTGCCTCGAAACGGCTCGGCGTTGCGGTAGTCGCTGCTGTGCAGAATCGTGCCGCCGAATTTTTCCTGCCCTGGCCAGGTCGGGAAATACGGCACCCGGTTGTACCCGCTGCACACCACTACATTGTCGGCGGTGAACGTGTCGGTTGGGGTGTTCACGACCCACCTTCCCGTATCGCGCCGGACTGAGGTCACGCGCTGCCCGAACAGCGGCTGGATGCCCATCTGTCGGGCATAATCCTGCCAGTAAGCGATCAGGTCAAGGCGCGGTACATACACGGGGTAATGTTCCGGCATGGGCAGGTGCGGCAGATCGGAGTGTTCCTTCACGGTGTGCAGGCAGACTCGGTCGTAGTGCTGCTGCCAGGTGTCGGCGACTTGGTCGCCTTTTTCCAACATCAGAAACGGCAGCCCCATCTTGGCCAATCGCCCGGCTACGGCAAGCCCGGCTGGCCCGGCACCGATGATGAGAGTGTTTGTGTGCATAGGTACAAGATGCTAATTAGGCAATGTGCTAATTTCCAGTGCGTTGTTATCTGTTTTTGAAAAACCATGCGGTGTGGCAGGCGGCCCGCACTGGGCCAAAGGTACTCAGGAGGTGAGTAATTTTTTCTTTATCGCAAAGGCAAAGCCCGAATACGAGAGAAGCTGTTTGCCTTACATTTGCCGCAATTGGAAGCGCTTATCATGGAAATACTGTACTATACTGATCTGGATTACGCCAAAGTCAAAAAGAACTTTGGCAAAGTAGTTGAGCAGCTCAAAAACGGCAATTTTGCCGGGGCGGATGTCAAAAAAATGAGCAACACGGGGTATTACCGCGCCAAGTTGGACGAGGAAAACCGTTTGCTTTTCAAGTTCGCCCGCTACGAAGGCCGCTCGTACCTGCTGCTGCTGGAGGTGATCCTCCACCACAACTACCGCGACTCGCGCTTCCTCAACGGTGCCGTGATTGACGAGTCGAAGATTGTGCCCGTCGGCAGGCCCGAACAGGTTGTCGAGGCGGAATTTACGCCGCTGCCCTACGTCAACCAGCGCTCCGCGCAATTCCACCTGCTGGACAAAGTGATTTCCTTCGACGACGACCAACAGCAGGTATTCCAATTGCCCACGCCCCTGATTGTCATCGGCTCGGCGGGCAGCGGCAAAACGGCGCTCACGTTGGAAAAAATAAAAACCCTGCGCGGCAACATCCTGTACGCCACCCTGTCGCCCTACTTGGTGGAAAATTCCGCCAATTTGTATTATTCGTTCCAATACCGCAACGAAGATCAGGAAATAGACTTCCTCTCCTTCAAGGAATACGTCGAGACGCTGCAAATACCGCCGGGCCGCGAGCTGACGTTCCGCGCCTTCGACGGGTGGTTTGCCCGGCACCGCAATACCGTCAAGATTCGGGACAGCTACAAACTTTATGAAGAATTCAAGGGCGTGCTCACGGGCATGAACGTGGAAAAAGAACACCTTGACCGAGCCGATTACCTGGCGTTGGGCGTGCGCCAATCGGTGTTCCTCGCCGACGAGCGCGAACAAGTGTACGACCTGTTTGAAAAATATCTGCAATTCCTTCGGGAAAACAACTACTACGACCTCAACATGGTGGCCTGCCGCTGGCAGCCGCTTTGCAGGCCGAAATACGATTTCATCATCGTGGACGAGGTTCAGGACCTCACCAACGCCCAACTTTTCCTGCTCCTCAAGTCGCTGAAAACACCCGGCCAGTTTGTGCTGTGCGGCGATTCCAACCAGATCGTACACCCCAATTTTTTTTCCTGGTCCAATGTAAAAACCATGTTTTACACCCAGGATACCCTGGAGGACAACGAGGTGCGTATTCTGCGCACCAACTACCGGAATTCGCCACAGGTGACGGATATCGCCAACAAGCTGCTGAAAATCAAAAATGCCCGTTTCGGTTCCATAGACCGGGAAAGCACCTACTTGGTGAATCCCATTTCGACAAAGACCGGAGAAGTGGTTTGTCTGCCCGACAATGCCAAAATCAAACAGGACCTCAACCAGAAAACGCGCAGTTCCACGCAGTTTGCCGTGGTCGTGATGAGCAATGAGGACAAAGCCGAGGCTCGGAAAATGTTTCAAACACCCCTGCTATTTTCCGTTCAGGAGGCCAAAGGCTTGGAGTACGAAAATATTATCCTGCTCAATTTTATCGCGAACAAATCGCGCGAGTTCATGGAAATCGCCGAGGGTGTGAGCCGTGCCGACGTGGAAACCGAGGAACTGCGCTACGCCCGGGCCAAGGATAAGACCGACAAATCACTCGACGCGTACAAGTTCTACATCAACTCCTTTTACGTGGCCATGACGCGTGCGGTGCGCAACCTGTACGTTGTGGAAAGTACACACAAACACCCCCTGCTCGAACTGCTGGGCTTCGCCAACCTGCGCCAGAACCTGGACATGGCGGAGCAAAAATCTTCCCTCGAAGAATGGCAACGCGAGGCTCGCCGCCTCGAAATGCAGGGCAAGACCGAACAGGCCGACCTCATCCGCCACAACATCCTCGGGAACCAAAAGACACCCTGGGTGCCCATTACCTGGGACGAGCTCAAAAACCTTAAAGCCGAGGCGCTCAACCCCGACCTTTTCAATAAAAAAGCCAAAGACCGCCTCTTCGACTTCGCTCTGATCTACAACGAATACGACATCATCCGCCGCCTTTCCGAGCTCAAGTACCGCCGCGCCGACCGGCCCGAAGCAGAGCGCAGTTCCATTTTCCGCCGTGTGTACGCGCCTTACAGCGCCGACGACGTGAAGAAAGTGACCGAAAACATCAAAAAATACGGCCTTGACTACCGCGACGAGTTCAACATGACCCCGCTGTTGGCTGCGCTGAAAACCGGAGCCAACAAGGTCACGGATTACCTGCTGGAGCAAGGTGCCAAGCTCGACGTGACCGACAATCTCGGTATCAACCCTTTCCTAATGGCCCTGCAACAAGCATACGCCAACGACAAATTCCTGCAAAACCGCCTGCCCGCACTTTACCCCAAACTACAGCCCGATTCGGTGAAAGTCAAAATTGACAACCACCTCGTTAAGATCAGCGCACGCAGCGCGGAGTTTTTCCTGCTGCACAACTTTATCGCCGCCCAAACCATGCTGCTGATGAAGAAAAAAGATTTGGAAGACAAGGGCCTGACGATGGACAACGTAACCGCCATTTGTGAGAAATTCCCGGATACGGTACTGCCCGAATTCCGCAAGAGGCGGCAATACATCAATTCGATCCTTTCCAAAAATGAAATTGACCGGGATGATCCGTACAACAAGAAACTGTTTCTCCGGATAGCACGGGGTGTTTACGTGCTCAACCCGGAACTGGAATTGATGATTGTCGAAGACCAGTGGATGAACGTGTACGACATGATGTTCACCGAAAAAATGACCCGCGAACGCAACGAAACCATCAAGAAAGAAGCCATGTTGCGTTTTCACCAGCAATGGGCAGAACAACGGGAGAAAGCACGCGCCAAGGAAGAAGCTGACCGCAAACGGCGGATGGATGAGTGGAACAATCGGTGGCGGTGGTGATAAGTGCCAGCGAACGGTTGGAAAGCCCGGCGCTCGGCTCCGTGATGATGGACGGGTACCAGTCGGCCACGCCGCCGTCGGCAACTGTGATCGGGTTGGGGTTTGAGTACTGGGCAACTGTTTGCGCACAGGCGCAAACGGACAAAAGGAGGGTGCAAAAAAGCACACTACTGGACATTTTTGTTTTCGTGTACCCAGACCTTCCAGGTTTGTCAAACCTGGAAGGTCTCATTCCCAAAATGTCCAGTAGTGTGGCAAAAAAGGTGTTTCATAAAGATGCTTTATCGGATAGTGCTGCCTACGGTTTTGGGTAAGATCAAACAGCCCGAAAAGGTGTTACTGTCCAAGCCTTTTCAATTTTTGAACAAATATCGGTACGCGTAGTCACAATCAAGCAGACAGTCGGACTGCAAATTGTGGTAGGTACGTTTCCAGATGTAGTACGGCCTCGAACACACAACCGGGATCGGGAAACCTCTCACTCTTTTTATCTTGATGTAGAAGATCGGAATGGTCAACCCTTTGATCGTTTCCCCCATGTGTGAAACGATACCGGGGTGAATGATGCCAGTGGTCGGGTTGAACAGGCTGGAGTTGTTGACGACTAACTGCTCTTCGTAGTTACTGCTGCCTCCGATGGCGGTGGTTCGGTAGTCGCAGGATGTCAGATCCTTTTTTATCCAATGCTCACCCGCTGCCTGCACAAACGTAAAATGGTTCCGATAAGACTGATTGAGTGAATAGGAAGACACCGGCTGTACCATTCCTGTAGGCGACAGGTACGGCGTAGCGCCCGTACAAAACGTAGAGGTAGTACCGCGTTTGAGTTGATCGAGGAAGTACGAGGCGGCGCGCGGCGTTTCAATGCCCATGTCGAAGACTTTGATTCGTTTGGTGGGCTGAAAGGTGGAGGGGTTCAAAAAAGTGCTTTTCCGACCATTGGCGCAGTCGGTGGTGATGACACCGTCATCAAAACCGGGATGGACGATGTACTTGAATGTCAAGGCCACTTTAAGAATTTGTGCAATGATCGCCGGGATCGCACCGCCGCCGACCCCCATAACATTGCCTATAGCCGGGGCGGCGGCATAAACTGCCCCACCGAAGGAGAGCTCTTTCTGCGACAAAAACGTCGGATGCCCGCCCGACACCGTCAGCACTTTCACGGGTACGCGGTCCATGTACGGCCCCCACTTGTCCCGGGCAATTTTAGGGATCAAATCCACCAAAATGCTGCTTCGGATGACGGAATGGTTGTTGGGGTTTGCCAAGTCGGCAAACGAATCGCCGTTTTGCAACATCAGTCCTGTGGCAATGGCCGTCGCACCCGGCACGGGTTGAGTCAATGCTACCAGAATTGTGGCCAGGTCACTTCCCGTAAATGCTCCCCTTCGTGCGATGTGCCCGACACAGCGGTCGGCGATGTACCCGATATTGCCATATTTGGCTGCCATGGCCGGATCGGTTTTGGTATCGTTGGCAATGGCAAGCAGCACATCGGCCACCATCGCGCCGGTTGACTGGGAGATGATGACGTATTCCCGGCCAAAGCAGCGCGTTTTTCTTGAGTCCCCTGCCGTGTCGTACACGACATCTGTGCCGTTTTCCATCGCCTCCCGTATTTGCGTCAGCACGCTGTGAACAGCAATGTCCAGGCGTTGCGAGCAGTTGTACGCCACGACAAAGTAGCGGTTCCGGTAGTTGTTGGCTGGGTTATTTTGGTTATTGGTGAAGTATTCGATGTGGTCTTTCCAGGTTTTTATCGCTGCTTTTTTGTAAAAACCCGAACCGTAAAATTCCTGCGGATCATACGGCCAATTGGCCAAAGCGCCGGGCCAAGCCGCTGTCGGCACAATTCGCTTCACCACATGTCCCAACTCCAATCCGTGTATGTAGATGATATCCTTGCCCTTGAACGCCCAGTTTCCTTCCTGAAAATTGGGCGGGTGCGGGCAGGTGCGACTCGATATGGGGCCAATTGGCTGCAAGGGAACCGGTTTGGGTATGGTGAACGCATCTACATTCGGGTCTTGCAGCCAGCGGTTAAGGGAGTCGCAGGGTATGTTCAGCCCGGCCTGCCTCAGGCTGTCGTCGCAGTTATAGTTTTCCACATAATCCGGTATGGTACCGCCGATGGAAAAACACTTGTCGCCGGCGTTGGCGTACCAGTCGGTGGTGCCGGTATAGTTGTAGGGCGGGCTGCCGTACAAGTCTTGCAGGCTACCGTTGTTGTACTCGTCCAGTTCCTCTTCCGGTGTGCAGGGAAAACCCGCTGGCGGCGCCTGATAGCCCGGCGGCAGAACGGGTTTTCCGGCGGCATCCAGCCGGGCTTCTTCGCAGTCGCTGTAACTGACTTCACAAAGTGAAACATTGTCTATCAGCAGTTTGGCGGTCGCACCGTCGTCGGTGAACACGTTGAGGGCGATATTTTGAAAATCTTTGTTGGCCGTCCACACGAAAAATTCCACGAGCATCCAGTCGCCACAGTCCTTGATCTTTCTGCTCCGCCCGATAATGGCGAGATTCGGGCCGGGAGCCGGGTGCATACTTCCGGTATTGGGCAACGCCCCATTGAACGCTACTGCCCGGAGGCGGGCGTAGTTTGAGGTATTCTGGTTTGCCAAAAACCGAACAGCCGCGCTAAACAGGTACTTTTTGCCCCTGTAAATTCTTTTTGTGGGGACCAAAACCTGTACGATGGCACTACCCTGGGTCTGGTTTCCCGAGGCTTCCAAGTGGCCGACATCCATAAAACCGCTGCTCGGCGAACCCGAAAATACCGGACTGCCATAGCCGACCGACCAGTTTGCTGGCGGAGCGGACGTGGGGCCCGGTGCAAAACCGCTGTTTTGAATGAGCGGGTTGTCGCACAGGTCGGTTTGTTCGTTCACGCAGTCGGCGAGTTGTACCGAGTCTCGACAGAGTACCGCGCCCGTGCGGTCGAGCCACGTGTACTGCAGCCAGGCTGGCGTCAGCCCTTCCACACAAATAGTGGCCACGGGCGTTTGGCCCGGCGGGATTTTGAATGTGGTATGGCTCCACTTGACCAGTTTGGCTTTGGGCGGCACGGCAGCGGGTGTTTGCTGCCACGTATTGCTGGCGGCGTACACGTCGGTGATGTTGCCGTTTTTGATCGAGACCTGAAAAGCCGCAGGATTGAGTTTGGCTCCGGTGGGCAATTTGTTGTTCAGCAGTATTTTGTAACAGCAGGGCCCCCTGCCGGTGTTCTGCTTCTGAAGCACGACTTCGAGGAGTTTGCAGTCGTCCCGAATCACATTCCCGGGCTGAACCGGTATTGCGCCGATAATCACTTTGACCGGCACGATCTGCGCCGAAGCCGGTACGAGGTAAAACAAAAATGCCACTGCCGTTGTGAGCGCGGCGATTCCGAATGGATGCGAAGATGTCTTTTTCATAAAAAATGATTTTGGATGATGGTTTTTTCCCGGCAACGTTGGTTCTGCGAGTGACGGCTCGCGAGCGTCTGTGACGCGACGCGTAGTGTTCGCAAGTCTCTGACCTGCTTTATTTTGTACATCTTTTCTTGTTCGCCAGTCAGAGACTGGCTGACACTACGCGTCGCGTCACAGACGCTCGCGAGCCAGTACGTTTAGTTTTTATTGCCGAACGCTTGCGCTCAGCAGGACACTTGTGCGTGTGCGAGATTAAATCAAAAACTGTGTGTCATTCAAGCAAGCCCTCAAGTACCCGGCACATACCCCACCCACGACATTGGCAAATCCACTATTGCCACATCCAGCAACCCGGTACCAGTACCATAGTTTGTAGCACTGCTGTACAAATAATGATCTGCCCGTTCCACCCACCCCTCCTTCACCGGATTCAGGTGGATGTAATCAATTTTTTGGGCGATGACAGGAAGCGTGTACAACTCGATTGGATGGTTGTCCGATTGCCAAAATTGAAACTGCCGGTTTCCTGCTACCTGGTGCCCCCGGTAAGCAAAACGGTGCAGCATCCATTCCCGACGGCTTTCCGATCCATTTTCAATTTCATGCAGGATTTGTTTGGCGGTGAATTTTTTGAAGTCGCGCAGGATGTCGGAAAGCGGGATACTTCCAGTTGCTTCCACGATCAAGTGGACATGGCTGCTCATGATGACGTAGGCGCACACGATTAGCCCTTTTTCTTTCTGGCAGTAGCGCAGGCTGTCGAGGATGATGTCCTTGTATGATTTTCGGATAAATACGTCCACCCAATCCACTACGGTTAGTGTGAGGAAATTCAGGCCGTATTGATCC
>JBEBHD010000023.1:0-36812 GCA_040080915.1 Saprospiraceae bacterium | reverse complement strand
CAAGTTGAAAACAGAATGGTTCCCGGTAAGGTAGTGGTGCTGCTGGGGCCCCGGCAGGTAGGCAAAACCACCTTGCTGAAGGAAATTCTTGCAAAGGAACCGGCTCCCTTCCTTTTCGTTTCCGGGGAAGACCGTGCAGTGCAGGCTTGGTTGGGCAGCCAAAGTATCGAAACACTCCGGCAAAACATAGGCAAGCATCAACTGCTCGTTGTGGACGAAGCCCAGCATGTGCCACTTATTGGGTTGAACCTCAAATTAGTAGTTGACCACTTGCCGGAAATCCGAGTTTTGGCAACCGGCTCTTCTTCCTTCGACCTTTCAAACCAGACCGGCGAACCGCTGGTCGGAAGGAAATGGGAGTTTGAACTTTACCCAATTTCCCAACTTGAACTCGCGGCCACTGAAGCGCCTTTTCAGACAGAGGAACTGTTGTCCCAACGCCTGATTTACGGCAGCTACCCAGAGGTTGTCACAACAATTGGGCTGTCGAACAAGCGGGAACTGCTCAACAACATTGTCAATGGCTACCTTTACAAAGACCTGCTGATGTTCGAAGACATCAGGAAATCCAGAAAAATTGTCGAAATCCTGAGCCTGCTGGCTTTTCAAATCGGCAGCTTGGTATCGGTGCATGAAATCAGCCAGGCTATCGGCATGAATACCCGAACAGTTGAAAAATACCTCGACCTGCTGGAAAAAGTCTTCGTTATCAAGCGCCTCGGCGGCTATTCGAGGAACCTGCGAAAGGAAATCTCCAAAGGCTCGAAATACTATTTTTGGGACAATGGCATCCGCAATGCCATCATCAACAATTTCAATGAACTGCCCTTGCGAAATGATGTTGGGGCTTTGTGGGAAAATTACCTGATTACGGAGCGCCTCAAAAAACAACACTACACGAAAATTTTTTCCAACAATTACTTCTGGCGCACGTATGACCAAAAGGAGGTGGATTTCGTGGAGGAGCGAGACGGTCGGCTCTACGGGTTTGAGTTCAAATGGTCGAAAACCTCCCCCAAACCGCCTTCGCTTTGGCTGGAATCTTACCCGGAAGCCAGCTTTGAAACCATTCATCCAGGCAATTACCTTCCGTTCATTGCCGAACAGTAGACATTTTTATCGCAATAAGCCCGTGTACCTGCGCTCGATCAAACTCGCCCAGTTCAAAAACTACGAACAGCGCTCGCTGGAGCTCTCGCCGAGGCTCAACTGCTTTGTCGGCCTCAACGGCACGGGCAAAACCAACCTGCTGGATGCCGTACACCTCCTGTGCCTCACACGCAGCCACCGGAATTTGCCGGATAAAAATCTGATTCTACACGGCGAGGGGTTTTTCCGCGTCGAGGGTGTATTCGAGCACGATGGCGAGCGCAGCCACGTTGCGGTCAAGTTTGCCAACGGCCAGCGCAAGGAGATCGAGCGAAATGGTTCGCCCTACCCGCGTCTGATTGACTATGTGGGCCGGTTTCCGGTAGTCATGATCGCGCCCGACGACATAGCCCTTGTGCAGGACGGCAGCGAGGAGCGCCGCCGATTTCTGGACGCGACGCTGTCGCAAATCTCGTCGGAATACCTCCAAAACCTGCTGACCTACAACGCCTTGCTCAAGCAACGCAACGCGCTGCTGAAAATGTTTGCCGAGCAGCGCCGTTTCGATCCGATGCTGCTGGAGGCCGTTGACCAGCAAATGCCTGAACCGGCAGCCGTCATTTCTGAAAAGCGCCGGGAATTCTCAAACGCGTTCGGCCCGGTTTTTCAGGAAATGTATGCCGCCATTGCCGGCGACGGGGAACAGGTAGCCTTTGCACTGGAGCCGGGCAGTGATTCGGACGACTTTGCCGCCACACTAAGGGCCAACATCGAACGCGACCGGCTCCTCGAGCGCACGTCTGCCGGCCCGCACCGTGACGACCTCTCGCTCACCCTGCATGGCCACCCGGTGAAAAAATTCGCCTCGCAGGGCCAACTCAAGTCCTTTCTCCTCGCCCTTCGGTTGGCTCAATACGACGTGCTGCGGCAGGAAAAAGGCGTATCGCCGCTGCTCCTGCTCGATGATATTTTTGACAAATTGGACGAGCAGCGCGTCCGCCAACTCATTGCCCTGCTCATCCAACGCAATTTCGGCCAGATTTTCATCACCGACACCCAACGCAGCCGTATGGAGGCTGTGGTGTCGTCGTTTGCAGGGGAATATTTGATGGAGGAAATAGGTTAGATTGGGTTTCTGGTTTGGGGGTTTCCCTCGCGGCAAGGGCGGATTCCATCAAAATGACAAACCAAATTAATACTTTTGCCCGCACACTGCCTTTTGTTTTTCACCAACCACTGCCCATCCATGCGCTTCGCTACAACACTACTTCTGCTTTTGCTCGGCCTTTGCCCTATCCTTCGCTCCCAAACCCTCGTTTCGTCCACCCTGCTGGGCAGCCGGACGCGGGCACAATTGGTTTCCCAATTCGGCGTGCCGCTCATCCAGTACGGAGTCAAATTTTACCGGATCACCTACACCACAACCGGCGTGCAAGGCCTGCCCGATACGGCTTCGGGCCTTGTGGTCGTGCCCGACGATGCCACGCGGGTGTATCCCCGGCTCGTGTACCAGCACGGCACGGCAGGCTCCAAGTTGGGCGTGCCGTCGTTCAACGTCCTGTCGGGCGGCGAGGGTGTGATCGGGAACCTGTTCGGCGGCATGGGCTACGTTGCCTTGCTGCCCGACTACCTCGGCTTAGGCGTTTCCAAGGGCTTTCACCCGTACGTACACGCCGCGAGCGAATCGTGGGCAGCCGCGGACATGTTGCGGGCCTTGCCTGCCTTTGCGGCCCAATACGGCGTTCACGTCAGCTCCCAGTTGTTCGCCACCGGCTATTCGCAGGGCGGACACGCCTCGATGGCATTTCACCGCGACGTGGAAAGCACCTTGAAAACCGAGTTTGCAATGACCGCCGCCGCGCACCTGTCCGGGCCGTACAGCATCGGCGAGGTGATGCGCAACCTGATCCTGACCGACTCGATCTACTACTACCCGGCTTACCTGCCCAACACGATCCTGTCGTACCAAACCGTGTACGGCAACCTGTTCAACCAGTTGAACGAGGTTTTTAAAGCACCCTACGCAGCCAAAATAGCGGATTTTTACGCCGGGAATATTCCACTGACCCAACTCAACACCGATCTGATAGCCCTGCTCATTGCCACCGAAGGCGAGTCGCGCCCGCTGCGCATGCTCGTGCCTGCACTCGTACAGGAGGTGATAGCCGACCCCGGGCACCCGTTCAATGTCGCCTTGAAAGACAACAATGTGTACACTTGGGCACCCACTGCTCCGACCCGTATTTTCTACTGCATGGCCGATGACCAGGTGCCCTTCCGCAATAGCCTCGTCGCGTTGGACTCCATGACGGCCCGTGGTGCCGTCAACCTCGCAGCTCTGGACGTGAAGCCCGATGCCGACCACGGAGGCTGCGTCACGCCCGCTCTCACGAACACACTGATTTTTTTCCTCGGATACCAGCAAGTGGGATTTGTAACCGGTACGGGTGACTTGGCAGCGGAACCACTGGAACTCTGGCCCAACCCGGCCAGCGAATCGGTCGTGCTGCGCTACCTGCCCGCAGGCGGACAAGCCCAGATCATTGACCTCGGCGGCAGGCTGCGCTATGCCGGCATGGTGCAGGACGACAACCGCATGCTTGATGTTTCCGGCCTCGAAAACGGCTTGTACGTGGTGCGCTACCTGTCAGAAGGGAAAACATGGGTAGGAAAATTGGTAGTGTCTCGGTAAGAAATATGCCCAACCTGCTCATTCGCAACATCAAGACCCTCGTCCAGGCCGAGACCCAACCCCGGCTCCTGGCTGCCGGGGCCGACATGGCCCACCTGCCCGTACTGCACGATGCATACCTGCTCCTTGAAAACGACCGAATCGCCGCGTTCGGCCCGATGTCCGAATGCCCCGAACGCGCCGACAAGACCCTCGATGCGTCGGGGCGTATGGTTTTCCCCTCCTGGTGCGACTCGCACACGCATATCGTGTTCGCGGCTACGCGGGAGGAAGAGTTTGTGGGCCGCATCCGGGGGCTGACCTACGAGGAGATCGCTCAAAACGGCGGCGGCATCCTGAACTCGGCCATGCGCCTGCGCGACACACCGGAAGACGTGCTCTTCGAGAGTGCCTGGCAGCGCCTGCGCGAGGTGATCGGCTACGGTACCGGGGCCATCGAGATCAAGAGCGGCTACGGCCTCAGCACGGACAGTGAACTGAAAATGCTGCGCGTGGTGCAGCGCCTCAAGGCCGTCAGCCCCATCCCGATCAAGGCCACTTTTCTCGGCGCGCACGCCGTGCCGACGGAGTACAAAAACCGCCGCTCGGAATACGTAGATTTGGTGGTGCAGCAGATGATCCCTCGCGTGGCCGAAGAGGGGCTGGCCGACTACTGCGATGTGTTCTGCGACCGGGGTTTTTTCACCGTGGAAGAAACCGAGCGCATCCTGCAGGCGGGTTGGGCGCACGGCCTCAAACCGAAAATCCATGCCAACGAATTGGACTACTCCGGCGGCGTTCAGGTGGGCGTGGCCAACCGGGCCGTGTCAGTGGACCACCTTGAGCACGCAGGCGAAGCCGAAATAGAGGCCCTGCGGGCAAGCCATACGCTGCCGACCTTGCTCCCGGGCTGCTCGTTTTTTCTCGGCATACCGTACGCGCCCGCCCGTCGGCTCATTGATGCGGGCCTGCCCGTGGTGCTGGCTTCGGACTACAATCCCGGCTCGTCGCCCTCGGGTCGCATGGCGTTCGTGGTGGCGTTGGCTTGTGTGAAAATGAAGATGCTACCCGAAGAGGCGATCAATGCCGCTACCATCAACGGTGCCCGGGCTATCGAGTTGGAGGCTGAGTACGGCAGTATCGCCGTTGGAAAAAAGGCCAACGTGTTCGTCACCAAGCCGCTGGCATCTGTGGCGCAACTGCCGTATTCGTTCGGCAACGACCCGACGGAGGCGGTGGTGCTCAATGGCCGGGTTTGGGAGGGGTAAGAAAGAACGCGGGCGCACAACCAAAATCATGCAGATGACTTTCCTGAAAAAAAACCTGCTCCCCGCCTTTTTCTTCGCCCTTGTGGCGGCCTATTGCCTGTGCTACGCCCCGTTCGGCATCAACGAAACTGACGGCGGCTTCCTCACCGGACTGGCCTGGCAGGTGCTGAGCGGCAAGGCGCTGTACGCCGATGTGGTGTACGTGCGCCCGCCCCTGCCGGTGTGGTTGCGGGCGCTGGAGTTGCAGCTGCTGCCGGAGTCGTTTGCCGTGCTGGGCGAGCGTTGGATTTTTTATCTCAAAGTGGCGCTGTACTCGTGGTTCGGTGCGGCAGTGCTGGCACAGGGCAAGTACCGTTGGGTGCTGGCGGCGTTTGCGTTCGTCCTGTCCGTGCATTGCTACCCGCCAGCGGCCTGGCACACGGTGGACGGGCTGCTGTTCGGCGCTGCGGCTATTTGGTGTGGAATCACCGTGCCGGGCATGCTCGGCGGTATTTTATCCGGCATTTTTTTGGCGGCGATGCTGCTGTGTAAACAGTCATTTTACCCCATGGCGGTGTTGTTTTTGCTGCTGCCGACGGTTCGCTTCGCCGTGCCGGTGCTCGCCGGGTGCGGTGCCGGATTGGGGTTTTTCGCCGCGTATCTTTTTTCTCAAAACCTGCTCGGCTCGTTCTGGGACATGACCACCGCCGCCACGTCGTCCGGGCAGGCGATGCAGCACGGGGTGTTCGATTATTTCCGCATCCAGCCCGTGCTGGCTGGCCTCACGGCCCTGCTGCTGCCGCCCGTCGTTTGGTTTTTTTGGAAAAAAAAGGCGGCACAGCGGGCATTTTGGGCTTGGGCGCTGTGGCTGGCGGCATTGGCTGCGAGCTACGCCTGGGGGGTGGCCGAACGGGCGGAGTTCACCGTGCCATTTGCGCAAACGCGCCTGTTGTTTTGGGTGGCCGTGCTATTTGGTATCTGGCAATGGCAGCAAGGCCAATGGGCTTGGGCACAAGCCTGGCGTTTTGGCGCTTTGCTGGCACTGTGCTGGTGTTCTTCAGTGAGTTGGGGCTACAATTTGCCCGTGCTGTTTGCGCTACCGTGGGCGTACGCCGCGCTGGAAATTTCCCGGAAATTGGTTGCCGCCGCTTACCCGGGCAGGAGTACCGTGTGGTGGAGCGCGGCAGCCCTCGCGTTGCTGTTAGGGCTGTTCCGCTGGGGCTACGAGCAGGTGTACCGCGACGGTAAGAGGGCGGCCATGACCGAGCATTTGGGCACCATTTTTCCGGCGTTGACCGGTATTTACAGCAGCCCGGAAACGGCGGCACTTTACCGCGATTTGCGCGATCTGGTCGAGCGTCATGGGCCAAACATCAAAGCCCTGCCCGCTTTTCCTCAGGCCAATTTTTTGACAAAAACCCGCCCGCCATTGCCGCTCGATTGGGTGGTAAGGCGCGAAATGGGCGCTGCCCAAACTTTAGTGGAGACCGAACTGGCCCGCACGCGGCCCGTTTTTTTGGTAGAAAAAAACCAGGCAACGTACCTGCGCCACAACCCCGAGGCAGCATTGACAAAACGCCTGTTTGAAACCGGTCGGGTAGTGGAGGAAACCACATACTTTTGGGTCGTCGTGGGGAAAACAAACTGACGGCGCGTACAAATTCGATTTTACCAAGCATGTACTTCCGGGCGTTAAAGCCAAAATTCAACAGCAATCAATGACAACAAGTATCATAATCATTTTCATCATCGGTTACCTTGCGATAACCCTTGAGCACAATATCAAGATCAACAAAGCGGCTACTGCGCTGGCAACGGGCGTTTTGTGCTGGACGGTTTACATTCTCCACCAATCAAATACACACGCAGTTTCCCATCAACTGATGGAGCATCTTGGTGAAATTTCGGGCATCCTGTTTTTCTTGCTCGGTGCCATGACGATAGTTGAATTGGTGGATGCGCACGATGGGTTTCAGGTCATCACCGACCGGATAGTAACAACAAGTACCCGGAAACTGCTGTGGATCGTCTGCATCATCACGTTTTTTCTTTCTGCCTTTTTGGACAACCTGACCACCACGATTATCATCGTTTCTTTGCTGCGCAAGTTGATCGCCGACAAGGATCAGCGGTTGTTTTTTGTGGGAATGACGGTGATTGCCGCCAACGCGGGCGGCGCATGGTCACCACTGGGAGACGTGACGACGACCATGCTCTGGATAGGTGGGCAGGTGTCGGCCCTGAACATTATGGCACAACTTATCCTTCCCAGCATTATTTGCCTGCTTTTACCCCTGTTGCTGGTTTCAGGGCGGCTAAAAGGAACTGTTCAGGCCGCCGCCGTAGAGGAAAAACAATTAGCCAGTACTCCTTTCGAGAGAAATTTCATTTTTTGGCTGGGGCTTGGGGTCTTGATTTTTGTCCCCGTCTTCAAAACAATGACCCACCTGCCGCCATTTATGGCGATGCTGCTGGGGCTGGCCTTTTTGTGGATTGTGACGGAGGTGATCCACAGTGAAAAAGACACGGCGGACAAGGATTTTTTGTCTGTCGTGCATGCACTGCGAAAAGCAGACTCGCCAAGTATCCTGTTTTTTCTGGGTGTTTTGTTGAGTATTGCCGCCTTGCAAGCGACCGGACAACTCACGCAAATGGCCCAATGGCTGACTCAAACCATTGCAGACGACACACTTGTTGTCCTGTCTATCGGGATGCTTTCGGCTGTGGTAGACAACGTGCCGCTGGTAGCCGCCGCTCAGGGTATGTACAGTTTTGAACAGTACCCGTCAGACCATTTTTTCTGGGAGTTTCTGGCGTATGCGACCGGTACTGGCGGCAGCGCACTGATCATCGGCTCTGCAGCAGGCGTGGCGGCAATGGGTATGGAGAAAATTGACTTTTTTTGGTACTTGAAAAAAATAACATGGCTTGCTGTGATCGGATACTTTGCCGGAGCAGCAGTTTATGTTGCCCAATACAACCTCTTGCATTGAGATAGTCTGCTCTCTGGGCCATAATTACGAGTCAGTCCCAAGCTGTCAAGAAAACGGTGGAACCCCGCTCGACGGGGCCGCCGTCGTTCCGCCCGCTGCTATATGCGTGGGTGTCTACATACGCGAGGGCGGGTGCTATGGCACCCGCTCTCCATTTTGGGGAGGATAAGAGCGTGTTTAAATTTTAGGTTTAAGGGTAACAAGCGTGTAGGCCGGTGGATTTGCCAGCATACGTTCACACCTAAAACTTGAAATGCCATGGCAAAAGAAATCAGTAAATTCACTGAAGAAAGGCCGGACGGGCCGAGCAGCTATGCCGCTTATCTTTCCAATTTTTCCGAACTGACCGCCCAGTTTGGGGCCAGTTACAGCCGCCAACTTGGAGAGGACAACCCCGACGAGGTCGAACAACTCAATATCTTCACCGGGGTCTTGAATGACGCGACCAGAAGTGTGGAAAAAGAAATGATGGCGATTTACGCCGAACTGGACAACGACTCCCGGAGCCTGCTCAATCGTCACCTCGACAATTCAGGTATCATCCGAATGCAGCGTTCGGCAATCGGTATTTTGGCGAGCAACAAGAAGAAATCCAAACTTGAACTCATCATCGAGATCATCAAAAAAGTGGGCTTGCAATTGCTCGAACTTTTGCAATCCATTTTCAATTTCCCAGATTGGCTGAACAAACTCATCAAAATCATCATAGGCCTTCTGAACATCATTGACAACGTTTTGCATTTGATTCTTGAGTTGCTCGGCATCAACGGAAAGTTTCTCAAAGAAGCTGAGCGGAACCTTCTGACCACCTTTCCGATGTGGCACAGCCTCGGCACGGTACTGACCACCAAGCCAGCCTGATTCGCAACATTTACGGACAAAACACAAGGCTGCTTTGTCGGCGTTCGAGGTTGCCTTGTGTTCTTGGCGTTCATGTGGGTTCCTCCACAGTGTTTGGTGTATTCACGGGTGGAGATTCACTGGCCGTCAAACAAAACCTGTTACCTTTCGGGCCTCAATCAAGGTTATGTCAGTCATTTAATTTCATGCCTTCACTCAACATCTTTTTCCTGCTCGCCAGCCTCTCGTTTTGCTCTGCTGCCGCCGCCCAAACCTCCAGCCCCGCCCCGTTTTCGTACGACACTTCCGGCTTTTTCCTGCATGGCCAGCCCTTTGTTATGTGGGGCGGCGAGATGCATTTTCAGCGCATCCCGCGTGCCTACTGGCGCGACAGGCTGCTGAAAGCCAAGGCAATGGGGCTGAACACCGTGGGTACATACGTATTCTGGAACGCCCTCGAACCCAGCCCCGGCAAGTGGGATTTTTCCGAAAACAACGACCTGAGCGCGTTTATCGAAACAGCGCGGGAAGTCGGACTGTACGTCTTTCTGCGTCCGGGGCCTTATGTGTGCGCGGAGTGGGATTTCGGTGGCCTGCCGGCGTGGCTACTGGCCAAGCCTGGTGCCAAAGTGCGCTGCTCCGAACCTGATTACCTGCGGGCATCGCTGCGCTATGTGGAGAAAATTGCGGCCGTGGTTGCGCCGCACCAGATCAGCCGGGGAGGAAACGTGATCCTCCTGCAAGTGGAAAACGAATACGGCAGTTACGGAAACGATGCCCGGTATCTGTTCACCTTGAAAAATGCGTGGCGAGAGGCGGGCATAACGATTCCGCTCTCCACCGCCGACGGGGCCACGCCATTCATGCTGGAAGCGGGCACGATAGACGGTTGTGTGGTCGGCCTCGATCCGGGAGTCAACGCAGAGCATTTTGCCCAGGCTCGGCAGTCCCGCCCGGACGTGCCCGCTTTTTGCTCGGAGTACTACCCCGGCTGGCTCACCCACTGGGGCGAAGCCTGGCAGCGGGTGGATACGGTGGATATGCTGCGCGATCTCGAGGGCATGATTCAAAACCGGAAATCGTGGAGCCTGTACGTGTTGCACGGCGGTACCAACTGGGGTTTTTACGCCGGGGCCAATTTCAGCGATGTGTACCAGCCCGATGTGACGAGTTACGACTACGACGCGCCCATCCGCGAAGACGGCTCCCTCACGCCCAAATACTGGGCTATCCGCCGCCTGCTAAGCCGGTACCAGAAGCCGAGCGCACCCCGCCTGCCCGACCCGCCGTTGCCGCTACCGGCTATCAGTTTGCCCGATTTTTCGATGCAGCCCGCGTGCTCTTTTTGGAATATTTTGCCCCAACCCATCCAGTCGGCACAGCCCAAACCTATGGAGCAATACGGTCAGAGTTTTGGCTTTATCGTTTACTCGACCACACTACGCGGGCACCACCAGGGCAAACTGACCGTGACGGACCTGCACGACTACGCCAATGTGTACCTGGATGGAAAATACGTCGGCTCCCTGGATCGCACAAAAAAGAACCAAACCCTCGACCTCCCCCGAACCGATCCGCCCGCCCAGCGCCTCGACATCCTGGTGGAAGGCATGGGCCGTATTAATTACGGCCAGCATCTGATTGACCCCAAGGGCATTACGGAGCGCGTCACCCTGAACGGCATGACCCTGATGGACTGGCGTGTGCATTTGTTGCCGATGGATTCTGCCCAGATCGCGTCTCTGCCAGGCCGCTCTCCTGGTACATGGCTGGAGCAACCCGGCTTCTTTTTTCGAGGGGCTTTCAACCTCGACGCGCCGGGCGACACCTACCTGGATGTCAGTAGCTGGGAAAAAGGGCATGTGTGGGTAAACGGCCACCACCTCGGGCGCTACTGGAACATCGGGCCGCAGCAGCGGCTTTACCTGCCAGCGCCTTTTTTGAAAAAAGGTGCCAACGAGGTGATCCTGTTCGACCTGCACCGCACGGCACCGGGCATGCTTCGGGGGATGCCCTCGTTGGAGTAGGTAGGGTGCTAAAACAAAAAGCGGCGTGCCGTTGCACGCCGCCGAACAAAACCCATTCTATCGTATGAAGCAAAACTGTTTGCCCGTTGAGGCTGGTTCCGCTCACGGCAGAGCGCTGAGGTCGCGGAACAGAATTTTTTTACGGTTGAAGTACAGCACGTTGGAGCGCTTGAGCTGGTTGAGCACGGCCGTCACCATCTGACGACTGGTGCCTGTGAGGTCAGCGATGTCCTGGTGCGTCATGTTGTGCTTTACCAAGGTTTCAAAACCGATGCGCTTGCCTTGCTCCACACCCATCTGGTGCAGAAATTCGAGGATGCGGCTTTTGGAATCCTTGAGCACCACTTTCTCCAACTGGGTCTCGGTGTAGCGCAGCCGCTCGCCAAGGAAATGCAGCAGCGACTGGGCAAAGGCGAAATTTTTCCGCATGATACTCAACAGCGCTTGAGCATCGAGCTCGACCACTTCAGCACTGTCTTCCATGGCGTAAGCGAAATCGCGGCGTTGCGCTTCGCCAGTCAGGCAGGACTCGCCGAATAGATTGCCGGGTCGTACCACATATTTGATGATATCTTTCTTTTCAGCATGTACGGCAACTTTCACGGTCCCTTTGAGCAAAAAATAGACTTTATTTGCGGCCTGTCCTGGCTTGTAGATCACCTGGTGTTTGGAGTAAGCTTGTACAGTGGCGGTTTGTTGCAGCAGGAGCAGTTCTTCCGGTGCCAGCACCGCAAAGAGCGGGTTGCTGTCGAAAATCGGCAAGGTCATTCTGATGTCCATAATTCGAGTTTGAGCAGTAGTGTGTTTTTGTTCTGTGTTACGGGGATAAGACAGGCGGCCCGACCATATCCCCTACGGCTTTTTTGAAAAATTGATTTTTTATCCAAAAAAAATAAGCGCCTTGACGGAGGTTTCGGAAAAATATGACTTGGAGTGCCTGCGCGGCGGCGATACCGAGGCCCTCCGGCGTTTGTTCGACCGCCACTACCCGCTCCTGCTGGGCGACTTGTACAACTACCTGCCCGACGAGGAAACCTGCAAGGACCTGGCCCAGGACGTGTTCGTGGAACTGTGGCGCAAACGCGAAGCACTTGACATCCATACCTCCCTGCGGGCATACCTGCGCCGGGCTGCTGTGAACCGCGCCCTGAACCACATCAAATCGAACCGCCGGACGGTGCTGGAAGACAGTGCCAATTGGCAGGACACGGCAGATAGTTCCCATCGAGACATTGGCCTCAAACACGAACAGGAACGTATGGAGGATGCCCTGCACCGGGCCATCGGGCAATTGCCCGAAAAGTGCCGATTGGTTTTTTCACTTAGCCGGTTCGAGCACATGTCGCACCGGGAGATCGCCGAACAACTCGGCATTTCAACCAAAACCATTGAAAATCAAATAACCAAGGCCATGCACCTCCTGCGCGAAGCCCTGCGGGAACTTCGCCATTTGTCTCCGGCTGTCATTTGGGCGCTAAAATGGTGGTGGATAGGGTAGGGGGTTTGGCACCGACCGTTGTCATTAGACCGAATATTATGCAAGAACTCGACATAGTTTTGTTGCTGCACAAGCGTATCACGGGAGAAATCACCCCGGCCGAGTCCGCCGTGCTGGAATCGTGGATCGGTGCCTCGGCCCAAAATGCGTGCCTTGCCGAGGAGTACGCCCGGATATGGGCGGAGGCCTCCGAGCACCGGAAAACGGACTTTCACTTGGACATGGACGCGGAATTTGGCCGCCTCATGGCCCGTTTGAACACAACGGAGCAGCGCCCGCCCGCCAAGGTCATTACTTTCGGCACCAAACTGTTACGCGCAGCCGCCGCAGTGGCGTTTTTGCTTTTGGCGACGTGGGGATACCGCGAACTGACCGCCCCCGCGCCCACCGTATTGGTGGAAAACAACCTGTCCACCGGCAGCAAACTGGCCGAACTGCCCGATGGCACCAGGGTCTGGCTGCGCCAAAAAGCCAAGATTGAATACCCGGTAGCGTTTTCGTCTTCCGAGCGTCGCGTGCAGTTGGTTGGCGAGGCCTATTTCGAGGTGGCACACCAGGCTGAACGCCCTTTCCGGGTCGGGCTGGTACACAGTGGCATGGTCGAGGTGCTGGGTACCCGTTTCAACGTGCGGGCAGAAACCGGCACCGATGAGGCCTGTGTACTCGTTTGTGAAGGTAAGGTGCGTTTTTCCCCCAGCAGAAAGACAAAAGGAACCGTGCTGACCGCCAACCAGCGGGCTGTTTTCAACCGAACAACCCAAAATACGCGCTTTAACGAAGTGTCTAATTTCAACGAACTGGCATGGCAAACCGGCCGGATGGAATTTGACAGCACGCCCCTACATCAAGTACTACCCGACTTGGAAAAACACTACGGTGTGCGCATCGAACTACAAGACCAGAGCATGGGCAACTGCCCGTATTCGGCCTTGATCCGGGAGCAAAATATCGAGCAGGTGCTGGAGGGTTTTTCCCTGATCTACGGGTTCAAGGTCTCTAAATCTGCTCCCGATCAGTATCGGCTCGCTGGCGGCGTTTGCCAATGACGGTTCATTTGCGACAAAAGTAATTACCCCACTTCGCACCGGTGTGTTTGCTGCCGTTCCTAACTTGCGCCCATACAGTATTTATGGTATGGCAACCCGCGTTTCGGCTACGCTACTTCTCCTGATTTTTTTTTGCACCGGCATCGCTTTGGCGCAGGACTCGCTTCGCCGTTCGTTAGTTGACTTCGATTGCGTGGCCTGCCCGCCAGCCGATGCGCTCGCCCGACTGAGCCGCCAGACGGGGGTCAACATCGCGTTCAACACGACCATTTTTCAGGATTGCCCGCCGGTTTCGCTCGCTGTTCGGCAGGAACCACTGGAGACTGTTGTGGGAAAAATAGCCGCTTGTGCCCGCCCGTCGTACCGCTGGAATGCCGATCAGGTCGTGCTTTTTCGAAAAATTGAGCGCTATACGCTGAGCGGCTACATCAAGGATGCCGAAACGGGCGAGCGCCTCATCGGAGCGGGCGTGCGTGTGCGCGGTGCCGGCGCGGTCACGAACGAGTTCGGTTTTTTCAGCATGGAATTGGAAGGGGGGGGCTACCGCGTGGTGGTGACCTGTTTGGGCTACCAATCCGATGCACTGCTACTGGACCTGGACTCCGAGCGGATGCTGATCTTTGATTTGAAGCCCAATACCGCCCTGCCGGAAGTGGTGATTTCGGCCCCGACAACTGCCGAATCGAACGGCGGCCAAACAGGCGGCCAGCACAACCTGCCGTTTTCGGCAACGCATGGCGTGCCCATGCCAGGCGGCGAGGCCGATTTGTTGCGGATGGCCGCGTTTCAGCCCGGCGTACAAACCGGTGTGGATGGCCTCGGTGGCCTGCACGTGCGAGGCGGCAACGCCGACCAAAACCTGTTTTTACTGGACGACGTGCCCGTGTACAACCCCAGCCACGCCTTGGGCCTTTTTTCTGTGTACAACCCCGCTACCATCAGCAGTGCCCGCTTGTGGAAAGGTGATTTCCCGGCCCGATATGGAGGGCGTACCGCTTCGGTGATAGACGTGCGCACCCGCGACGGCAATCTGCACAAACGCAACGTGGAGCTGTCGGCGGGTCTTTTCGCCGCCTCTGCTACCGTGGAAGGGCCGATAAAACGGGACACCAGCTCGTTCCTCATCAGCGGACGGGCTACGTACCTCGGACCGTGGATTGATTTTTTCAGCAAGCGCGAGAACCTGCTCGCGTTTTCCGGCGACAATATCACCTACCGGTTTTACGATGCCAACGTCAAACTGAACTACCTTTTTTCGGAAAAAAGCCGCGTTTACCTGAGCTATTACCAAGGCGGGGATGTGTTCCGAAATCGGTTTGCGCAGCGGTTTGACAACCTGGAGGGCCGGCTGACCGACCAGTACTCGCTGGGGTCGGAGTGGGGTAATTCTATCGCGGCTTTGCGCTGGAATTACCTGCTGAAAAACAACCTGTTCACCAACACGACCGTTCGTTTCAGCCGGTTTTTCTACGAAAGCCAGTTGACCTTGCTTTCCACGTTTTTGGGGGCATCGGGGCGGGAATCGTTGGTGGCCAACTACGGCCAGATTTACCAAACGCTCATCGAAGACCTGTCGCTGAAAACGGATTTCAGTTATTTTCCCAAAAACAACCTCGACGTGCGCTGGGGGTTTTCCTACACCCTGCACGCTTTTCAGCCGGGCGCCCTGTCGGTCAACTTTTTGGTTCCCGGCCAGTCGCCGGTTACCATTGATTCGTTGTCCAATTCGCTGCGCAACAACGAGCGCCTCGGTGCCGACGAGAGCGAGCTGTACGCCGAAGTAGACTGGCGTTTTGGCAAACACTGGTCGTTGGAGGCGGGGCTGAATTTTGCTTCGTTTCAGGTGCGGAACAACGTGTTTCGGGCACCGCAGCCGCGCTTGAGGCTCCAGTTCGGCGGTAATACGGATTGGCGGGCATGGGCGGGCTACCACCGCTCGGCGCAGTTTTTGCACCAGATCGGTTCATTCAACATTAGCCTGCCCTTCGAACTGTGGGTGCCGACGACGGCCCGTGTGCCGCCCGAGCACGTGTGGCAGGCATCGGCGGGTGTTGGGCTGCGGCGTTCGGGCTGGAACGTTCAGGTGGAAGGCTACTACAAACGGCTGGAACGGGTACTGGCTTTCCTTTCCACCAGCACGGCCCTGTTCACCGGCGGCGCTGAAGATGCAAGTGGCTGGGAAGACCGTATCGCTGCCGGAACGGGGCTTGCGTACGGGCTGGAAGCAATTGTTGAGAAGCAATTTTCGAGTACTTCCGTCAATCTCGTTTACGCGTGGTCGCGCTCCGAGCGGCAGTTCCCGGAGATCAACTCGGGCCGGGTTTTCCCGTTTCGATTTGATCGTCGGCACGATTTTAAGATAACAGTGGAGCAGCGCCTCGCGCCGTGGTTGGATATTACGCTCGCGTGGGTGTACGCCACGGGAAACCCCATCACGCTATCGGGGGTGAAGTATCAGCACCACACGCCCAATGGGGAGATCGAGCGGAACGTCTTTGTGTACACCGACGTGAACGGCTACCGCCTGCCGCCTTACCACCGTTTGGATGCTGCACTGAACGCGCATTTTGGCGCGGGCAGGTTCCAGCACGCTGTACAGTTGGGTGTTTACAATGCCTACAACCGGTTCAACCCGTTTTTTTTGTACGTGGACAGCGGCAGCGGCACCAACGCCAAAGCAATTCAATACACCCTGCTGCCGTTCGTGCCTTCGTTCCGCTACTCGTTGAAATTTTGAATAATCAAACCAATTAAAATGCCCAAGCCCGCCATTCTCACGCTAATTCTTGCCCTTTTGTCCGCCTTCGGTTGTGTACGCGAGGCGGATATTGATTTACCCGACCTGCCGACACGTATCGTTGCGTTGAGCCATTTTACCGTGGGTAAGCCCATTCAGGTAGAGGTTTCGCTCAGCCAAAAACTGACCGATGCGGGCGACCCTGTCGTTCCGTTCAACGCTGACGTGTCCATCGCCGTCGGCGGGCAGTTTTTGGACAAACTATTCCGCGTCACGGGCGACGACGGCCGGTTTTTTTGGCAAAGTCGGGACCTTGTCCAAGTGGGCACAGAGTATTCCCTCGGAGTGCGTATCGGCGGCTTTGAAACCGTGGAGGCCGTCAGTTACGCACCGAAACACATCCCGATTTCCGAAATGCGCATTGATACAGGCCAGATGCGCGTGACTGATTTGGACGATGGGCGGCGCGTACTGCGCGTGCCGTTGGAAATCCAGTTGGCTACCCTGCCGAACCAGCGCCGGTATTTTGCTTTTGCCCTCCGACACGAGATTGAATCGTTCGAGGTGATCAACGGCGAACCGATCCCGGACGAGTACTACGACGTACAAACCAAGTTTTTGGCCGATGGCCGTACCCTCGCGCTGGTGTACGATACGCCAGAACAAGTGGTTTTGATCAACGAAAACTATTGGGGCGACGGGCGCGCTGCTCTCGTGCTGGATGCCATTGTGCCGTTCGACCCGACACACGAGCGCCCGCGCCGAATCTTTGTGGAATGGCGCACCTTGTCCGAAGAATTTTACCGCTACCACCTCTCGCTGGCTCGGCAGGGCAACAATCTCCCGCTGAACGACCCCGATGCGTTGTACAACAACATCATCGGTGGTTTGGGCAATTTCTCCGGCTATTCCGTGTCCGAAAAATCGGTGGTTATACCCAATACATTTTGAAGGCCCGCTGGGAAAAAACTCCCTGAGCCTTTAAAAAACATACGAGCCTCATGAAATCACGGCTTAAGCACTACTAACCGCTTGGTTCCGATGATAATCCCCTTGCGGTTGGCCAAACTGTATAGGTAAGTGCCTTTGGCGAAATCCTCGAGATTGACTGTGACCTGCCGGCGGCCAGCGGCTTGGAACGTGTCTTTCCAAACTACTTTGCCAACGATGTTGAAAATTTTGAGCGTGTACTCGTCCGAGGGCAGGTTGTTGCACTCAAACTGTACCCACTGGATGGCAGGGTTGGGCGATGCCTGAATACTGGCTGTGCCGGGAGCGGCATCCGGCACATCGGGCGTGGAGGTGAGAAGCGCTATGTTTTTGAACCGCACCGACTGGATCGTGTCGAGGGCAAAGTTGGCCGTGACGGCAACCAGTTCTTCCTTGTGTACATTGCTGAGGAAACGGAACGTAACGGACGAGTCCGAGCCGAGGAAGTTCTCAAAACCGGAGCCGCCGAGGAACCCGGATATATCTATCCAGCCGCCAAACGGTGGCGGTAGCCCAACTTTGGCCTCCATTCTCGTCGCGCTTTTTTCCACTTGTTTTTCCCGCAATACCGGCAAGGGTGTGCTCATGCTTGGAATTTTCAAGGTACCCCAGGCATCCACGGTGTCTGCCTGATCGAACTGGACATTGACCCGAATGGAATCAATGAACTGTCCGCCAGGCACGGTGGCGATCAGGCTGTCAAAAAACGGAGGCAGGTCGTCCACGGAAAAAGGAATGAGCAGGTTGCTGGATTGAACGTTAGCACTGCCGTAGGTTAGAGGCGCACGCCGATCAATCAGGGCCGGAGAAAAGCGCCCGATGGCATTAGGTGCAAACGGAACCGCGCCTCCACCGACAAAACCCATGAGTTCGACTTTGGTGGCGGTAGAATTGAAGTACGACTCGGAACCGCCCTGTACTTTGGTCAGCAAATCGGCACCCGGAAATGCCGCCGGGTTGCTGCCGGAGTTGGGCGACAGGAAAACGGTTCTGTTAGTTTGCGAAAATTTCAGCCCCGAAAAATCCCAGTTTTGGTTACCGCCGGGAGGGGTGATGAAATTGATTGCCGCGGATGGATCGAGGTCAATGGCGTACCGGAACGTGTCGCCCACTACGGGAAACGTGGTAGCGGGAATGGTGATCTGGGCGGCCGCGTGGAGGCTCAGAGTGGAAAAAATGGCAAGTAGCATTCTCTTCATCGGATTGTAGATGCTAAAATAAGTTTGTGAGATGGTGTATTTCTCTCAGGATGTCCGCACCAAAGGTACGCCTCTTTTGAGCGTAATTTTCAATGTCAAAATTTGCAAAAGCCAACAATGGCAGGTCTCGGTCAAAAAGAGTCGTTTAGAGCGCCTGCAGTTCGACCAATCTACGGTAGATTCCGCCCTGTCGGAGCAGGCTTTCATGGTTGCCGCGTTCGGCGATTCGCCCGGCTTCGAGCACTAAAATCTCGTCGGCGTGCTGCACCGTACTGAGGCGGTGGGCGATGACAAGTGCCGTTCGGTTTTGCAACAACCGGTCGAGCGCCGCCTGAACGAGTTGTTCTGACTCGCTGTCAAGGGCCGAGGTTGCCTCATCCAAAATCAAAATGGGCGGGTTTTTGAGCAATGCCCGCGCAATCGTAAGTCGTTGGCGTTGGCCTCCGCTCAACTTCAGGCCCCGGTCGCCGATGTTGGAGTCGTAGCCTTCGGGCAACATGGCGATGAATTCATGGGCGTTTGCCGCTCGTGCTGCGGCTTCGATAGCGGCATTCGTTGCGGCCTCGTTGCCAAAAGCGATATTGTTGCGCACGGTGTCGTTGAACAGGATGGCCTCTTGGCTCACGATGCCCATCAGTGCCCGAAGGTCGTGCAGGCGGAGGTCGCGGATGTCCGCGCCATCAAGCAGGATCGCGCCGCCGGTAGCGTCGTAAAAACGGGGCAACAGATCGGCCACCGTGCTCTTGCCCGCGCCCGAAGCGCCCACGAGAGCCACTATTTTCCCTCGTGGAATGTCAAAATTGATGCCTTCCAAGGCCGGGCGGTCCGAGTTTTGGTAGTGAAAAGCCACGTCTCGAAACTCGATCCGCTCCCGAAATTCTGAGACTGGCCGCGCCCGCGCTCCCTCTTCGACGTGCTCCGGCTCGGCAAGCACCGCTTCCACGCGCTCCAACGCTCCCAAGCCCTTTCGGATACTGTACGAAGCGCTGCTCAGGTGTTTGGCTGGTTCAATGATGTTGTAAAAAGCGTACAAAAACGTGATGAACGTGGCTGCCGAGATTTCACCTGAAAACACTTGCTTGGAGCCAAACCACAGAATGACCGACACGGCCACAATGCCCAAAAACTCGGATAGTGGCGATGCCAGATCGCGGCGCTGGTTGAGCCGGGTCAGCGCACGTGCGTAGCCGGTGTTCTCGTGGTCGAACCGCGCCCGCTGCCATAATTCCGCGTTGAATCCCTTGATGATGCGCAGCCCGCCAAGTGTTTCTTCCACCACCGAGCCGATCATGCCCAGGCGCCGTTGCACCTCGCCCGACTGCCGCCGGAGCGAACGACCCACCCCGCCGATGATGAGGCCGGAAAAAAACATGAGAGCCAGCACGAACACCAGCAGTTGCGGTGCCACGTACACCATAAATGCCAGGCTGCCCATTATGACAATCGGCTCGCGGGCCACCGCTTCCACCACGCCGATTATGCTGGCTTCCACCTCCTGCACGTCCGCCGAAATACGACTCATCAGGTCGCCTTTGCGTTTTTCGGAAAAGTAGGACAATGGCAGGTCGAGGATTTTTTGCACCAAACTGTTGCGAATATCCCGCACGATGCCGTTGCGCAGTGGTGCCAAAAAATACAGGGAAAGGTATCGGAAGAGATTTTTACCAAAAAAAACCAGCACGAGGAAGCCGCATACGATCAGCAGCGCCTCCGACCTGCCGTGCTCCCGGATCAGATTGGAAAAGTAGGTATTGACCTGTTGCTCCATCGCCTGAAAGCCGCCGCCCTTGCCCTTTGGTGCGGGCAACACGACCGACTCTGTGCCCGGCGCACTGAACAGAATTTGCAAAAAAGGCTGCAAAACGGGTATGCTCACCACCATGAACAGCGACATGAGCAGGTTGCTGGCCACCGCGAGAGCGAGCAGTTTTTTGTACGGTCGGAAATATCGGAGCAGGCGCAGCATGTTAATGTGGTAATGTACAAATATGCTAATGTGCTTATTAGCCCTTTGTACTTATACTTCGCGCTGCGAGGTTTTGTGCATGGCCTTCGGCCTAATATTTTGATTAGCAGCGCTCAGTATGACAAAAGCGGCTTCGCACCTTGCGGTGCGAGGTATACATAGTCAGCAATCTAAGTGTTCTCGGCAAGCAGCAGCGCCCGCAGTTTTTCTGTGGCAATGGCCCGGTGGCTGATCCGGTTTTTCACCGACTCGCCGAGCACGGCAAAGGGCTGATCGTAACCATCGGGAACAAACACGGGGTCGTACCCAAAGCCGGAGGTGCCACTCTTGGCCAAGGCGATGCTGCCGGGGCAAACGCCCTCCAGCAACACCTCGCTGTCGCCGGAAACGAGCGCGATCACCGTGCGAAACTTGGCCTTGCGGTTTGGATTTCCAGCCAGTTTGCTCAAAAGCAGGGCAATATTGGCATCGGAGTCGCGTGCCTCACCGGCAAAACGGGCGGTATGTACCCCCGGCGCTCCGCCCAACGCCTCTACCTCGAGGCCGGTGTCTTCGGAAAAACAATCGTGGTCGTAGGTATTCTTCACATGCCGTGCCTTCAGCAGAGCGTTGCCTTCCAGCGTCGGCTCTGTTTCCTCGATCTCCTCCGTGCAGCCAATGTCTTTCAGTGTCAAAACCTGATACGCCCCGCCGAGTATCTGCTCGATTTCGCGGGCCTTGTGGGGGTTGTTGGTGGCAAAAACAAGGGTACGCATAAAGAGGGTTGGATGGTTAGGGGTTTCAGGTTGGAGGGTTAGGGGCGACAAACCGAGCGTGAGCAACCCCTAACCCCTAACCCGAAACCATTTTTCACCGCATTTTCGGCATGCGCCGTTTGCCGCCGCCGGCCCGGGCACCGCCACGGCCCATCATGCCTACCATGCTGGGGTTCATCGCCTGGCCCAGTTGCTTGAGCTGCTTTTCAAGGTCTTTGATCTGCTCCTTGAGCATGCTTTCGGTAATGTTGAGTTTTTTGATCTCGTTCAGTTGGTTTTGGGCTGCCTGTCGGTTGTTCCTCGAACCGGCGATCATGGCCAGTTGGAGCATAGCGGCTCCGCGCTCGTTGTCGGACGGTAAACCTGCATCAAGGGCTGTTTTTAACCATTTTTCGCCAGTGGTCAGGTCTTTTTTTTGCATGGCCAGCGCGCCGAGGGTCATGTAGTAAACGCCTTTGTAGCCAACGAGCAGGATTTTAGGGAAATACGTGAGTTTCAGTCGCTCCTCCGCCTCCGCAAAACGGCTCTGACTCAACAGGATGTTGGTGGACATGATGGTGCCCAACATTAGATATCCCGCCAACATGATCACGCCGATCAGGAGTAGAGGGAAGCCGTACCAAAAGCCGAAAAACGACGACAGGGCAATACCGCCGAGGATACCGCCGACAATGAGGGCAAAACGCAAATAGATATTTATGGTAAACATAGTTGGGTTGGATGTTCAAGAAGGCCGCAAAGGTAAAAATATTAGCGTGTCACAGTGGGTCATCGAGGTTTGTCTGCGTGACACGCTAATTTTTGAAGTCAGGCCGGGAGCCGCATCCCCCGCGCCATCAGTGCCAGCACCCGTTCCCCCTGCCAATCGTCGTCGAACAGGCTGAACGCCAGATCGAACGGCCCGTCCTGTACGGCCCGGAACGCGTCGCCCAACCCGAAGGCCACACCACCGAACCCCGGTCCGTCGCCCTGACAAAGCGAGAGGCGGACGTGGTTATTGGTCAAATGGCGGCTTTTGCCGGTATCGCGCACGCCCTTGGCCCAAAAAACCGGGGTCATATTGCCCGGCCCGAACGGCGCGAACTGCCGCAACGTGCGCCAAAACGCCGGTGTTATTTCGGCAAAATTCAACAGCCCGCTGATTTCAATTTCGGGCGTTTCGGCCTCTGGCGGCAGGGTTTCACGCACTACGGCCTCGAACATTTTTGAAAAAAGGGGCACGTTTTCCAAGGGCATCTGCACGCCCGCCGCGTACGCGTGGCCTCCGAACGAACTGAACAGGTGCTCGCACCGACTTAGCGCTGCATGCAGATCGAAACCCGGCACCGATCGCGCCGACCCGACTGCCCGCCCCTCGCTTTCTGTTAGGATTACCGCCGGGCGGTGAAAATACTCTGCCATGCGGCTGGCTACGATTCCGATGATGCCCTTGTGCCAGTGTGGATCGAAGAGCACGATGCTCTTGCCGGCCGCAGCTACAGGATCGGCCAATACCCGACGGCGAGCGGCATCGGCGGTGCTTTGGTCGGCCTGTTTGCGTTCGCGGTTGCGCATGGCCAGAGTGCCTGCGGCTTCGAGGGCACTGGTGCGCTCGGCGGCGAGCAGCACGCGCACGGCCTCGCGTGCATCACCGAGGCGCCCAGCGGCATTGATCATTGGGCCGAGGCCGAACACCACGTCGGATACCTCCAGCGGGTAGCGTCGGCCGCTGCGCTGGGCGAGCGCCCACAGGCCGAGGCGCGGCTCGCGGTTCAGGCTTTGCATGCCCAAATGCACGAGCACGCGATTTTCCCCGGTGATCGGCACCAAGTCGCAGCAGATGCTGACCGCAACGAGGTCAAGCAAAGGGCTGACCTCTTCGGCAGGCGTGTTCCAACGCAGGGCCAGCGCCTGAGCCAGTTTGAACGCCACGCCGCAGCCGCTGAGCTCCTTGAACGGGTAGTCGCAGTCGGGTCGCTTGGGGTCAAGTATGGCAACGGCATCGGGAAGTTCGGGGTCGGGCAGGTGGTGGTCGCACACGATAAAATCAATGCCGTGCGATTGGGCCAGTGCCACAGCCTTGTGCGCTTTCACCCCGCAGTCCATGGCCACCACCAGCGTTGCACCGGTGCTGCGGGCGTACTCCACGCCAGCGAGACTGACCCCGTAGCCCTCCTTGTCGCGGTCGGGCAGGTAATAGTCGAGGTTTTGGCAAATGCCGGAAAGGAAGGTGAACAGGAGGGCGACGCTGGTGGTGCCGTCCACGTCGTAGTCGCCGTAGAGCAGGATGCGCTCGCCGTTTTGGACGGCCCGGTCGAGGCGGTCAGCGGCACGATCCATGTCGCGCATGCGGTAGGGGTCGTGCAAACCGTCGAGCGAAGGCCTGAAAAACTGCCGTGCTTTTTCAAAGGAAAAAATACCGCGCTGTACCAGCAGGCGGCAGAGCAGCGGGTGGATGCCGAGGGTATCGCGCAGGTGTTGGGCGGCGGCTTCGTCGGTGGAAAGTAAGTGCCAGCGGGGTGTAGGCATGGTGGTTGGTTGTTGGCTGTTGGAGGTGGCTGTAAAAGTGAAAAAAAAGTTGAGAAACCCGGTATTCCACTATTGAAATTTTGCAAAAGAATGGCCGCTTTGGATCACTTTTTTTCGGCTATTCGCAAGGTATAATTTGCGCTGCGAGGTATAAAACCATGAACCGGTACATTTTTTTCTCGATTCCCTCGAACCGTAGCTCTGCATGTTTTGTGTACGCCGCTTTTGCCGCCTCGAAGAGGCCCGTCCACATCACGGCTGGTTTTGCCCTGCAACTGCCCTCGCGATGTGGACGGCTTTTGCCGCCCTTTAGATGTGGACGGATTCCTGCGGAATGACAAAACAGAGCGGGACTGCGGCATACACAAAATATGCCGAGCCAACGCTCAGCGGTGTACCGTACTTTTGCGCCTTGCACCATGTCTGAGAAGAAAAAATACGTCTGCGTCCACGGTCATTTTTACCAGCCGCCCCGCGAAAGCGCGTGGTTGGACATCGTGGAACAACAGGAAGGCGCCCGGCCCTACCACGACTGGAACGAGCGCATCAATTTTGAGTGCTACGCACCCAATGCGGCGGCGCGTATCCTTGATCGGGAGGGTTTTATCACCAAAATCCGAAACAACTACAACCGCATCTCCTTCAACTTCGGCCCCACGCTGCTCACATGGTTGGAGCGAAACGACCCGGAGGCGTACGCACTCGTGATCCAGGCCGACCACCGCAGCCGCGAGCGCTACGGCGGCCACGGCAACGCACTGGCACAGGTACACAGTCACCTCATCCTGCCTTTGGCCAATTACCGCGACAAAGTGACTCAGGTTTTTTGGGGCGTGCGCGACTTCGAGCGTCGGTTCGGGCGCTACCCGGAAGGCATCTGGTTGGCCGAAACCGCCGTGAACACCGAAACGCTGGAGGTGCTGGCTGCCCACGGCCTGCAGTTCACCGTGTTGGCTCCCCGGCAGGCCAAGGCCGTGCGGTTGGCAGGCACAAAAGATTGGGTACCAGTGGATGCCGATACTCTCGACACCCGGCAACCCTACTGGTGCGAACTGCCCAGCGGACGCCATATCGCCGTGTTTTTTTACCACGGCGGCGTGGCGCAGGAGGTGGCGTTCAACGGCCTGCTCAACCACGGCAAGGCATTCGCCGAGCGCCTGCTCAGCATCCACGACAGCACCGACGCGCCCCAACTGGCCCACATCGCCACCGACGGCGAGAGCTACGGCCACCACCACCGTTTCGGCGAAATGGCCCTCGCATCCGCGCTCAACCACATCGAAGACAACGGCCTGGCCACACTGACCAACTACGGGCAGTATCTCGAACTATTCCCGCCCGAACGGGAAGTGCTCATAGTCGAAAATTCCTCCTGGAGCTGCCTGCACGGCGTGGAGCGCTGGCGCAGCGACTGCGGCTGCAGCACAGGCGGCCATCCGGGTTGGCACCAGCGCTGGCGCAAACCCCTGCGTGATGCGCTCGACTGGCTGCGCGACCGCCTCGCCCCCGCTTACGAACGCGAGGCCGGACGTTTTTTCAAAGACCCTTGGAAGGCCCGAAATGAGTACATAGAGGTCATGTGCGACCGCTCCAGCTTGTCCGTGCAGGCTTTTTTTGAAAAAAATACGCGCCGTGAACTGAGCAAGTTGGAGCAGGTGACGGCCTTGCGCCTGCTCGAAATGCAACGGTATGCGGTATTCATGTACACCAGTTGCGGCTGGTTTTTTGATGAAATTTCGGGCATCGAAACCAATCAAATTCTTCAATACGCCCTGCGGGCGATGGATCACGCACAAGACTGTGTGGGGCTGGACCTGCACGCGGAATTTGAAAAACGCCTGCGCGAAGCGCCCAGCAACAAGTACGCCGATGGCGCAGCCAGTTACCGACAAAACGTGTTGCCAGCCCGTGTGAACCTGGAGCGCGTGGCCGCCCACTTTGCCGTGGCATCGTTGTTCGAGGAAGACCCGGCCCGGCTGGACCTGTTCAACTACACCACTACGGTGGAGGCTTTCGAACGCATCGAAGCAGGCACGCCGCGCCTCGCCATCGGACGGCTGCGCATCCGGTCGCGGCTCACACTGGCCGATCTCACGTTCAGTTTTTCGGCGCTGTACCTCGGTCAGCAGCATATCATCGGCAATATCAGCGGCACAGTGAACCGGGCCAGTTTCGACGAGGTACACCAGCGGGTGGCGGCGGCTTTCCGCGAAGCGAACCTCGGCGTGGTCATCAGTATTCAGCAGGAGTATTTCGGGCCGCACCAGTTCACGCTCGCTACGCTGTTTGCCGACGAAAAAATCAAGATCATCCGAGCCATTACATCCAACAGCCTGCTGCTGGCCGAGGCCAACTTCCGCAACGTTTTCAACGACAACTACCAGCTCATGACCGGCCTGCAAGATGCCGGCCTTCCCCTGCCCGACACTTGGCGCAACATTGCCTCCTACGTACTGAACGACGACCTGCTGCATTTTTTTGGAAACAGCCACACGGCCAGTGTACAAACCCTGCGCCGCGTAGCCGATGACTTGAAAAACTGGAAGGTAAAACTCGCCGACGAGGAGGCCGTTCGCCATGCCGCCGGGCTGCGCATACACCGGGAAATCCAGTTGATCCAGCAGCAGGCATCCTCGCTGGCGCGGGTGCAGTGGCTGGCCGATGTATTGGAAATCATGTACGAAATGAAACTCGAACCGGATATTTGGCGCAGCCAAAACATTTTTTACTTGGTCACCAAAGGTCTGCGCAAGCAACTGTGGGAGTTCTGGAACGCCGAATGGAAAGCGGCTTTCGAGCGGCTGGCGGGGCTGCTGCGGGTGCGGTTGTGAACAAATTGCCATGAAAAAAAAGATACTGATGGCTGCCGCACTTGCGAGCATGGCCATATTAACCGCATCCGCGCAGCAGTTCCCGTTCAGAGACACTACCCTCCCGTTCGAGCAGCGTGCCCGCGACATCGTGGCCCACCTCACGCTCGAAGAAAAAGTGGGGCAGATGCTGCACGCAGCACCGGCCATACTGCGGTTGGGCATACCGGCCTACAACTGGTGGAACGAGGCCCTGCATGGCGCGGCTCGCACGCCGTTTCCCGTCACTTGCTTCCCACAGGCCATTGGCATGGCCGCTACCTGGGACACGGCATCGCTCCGGTTGATGGCGCATTTCACCGCCGTGGAAGGGCGGGCCGTCCACAACCAAGCCGTGGCATTGGGCCGAACGAACGAAGAGTACCTCGGACTCACCTACTGGACACCGAACGTCAATATTTTTCGCGACCCGCGCTGGGGCCGCGGCCAGGAAACCTACGGCGAAGACCCGTGCCTGACGGCCACTATGGGGCTTGCTTTTGTGCATGGACTACAAGGCGACCACCCCAAGTACCTGAAAGCGGCGGCCTGCGCCAAACACTTTGCCGTACACAGCGGCCCCGAACCGACGCGCCATTCCGACAATGTTCACACCTCGGACTACGACCTGTGGGACACTTATTTACCCGTGTTTCGGACCTTGGTCACTACCGGCGGCGTAGCGGGTGTCATGTGCGCGTACAACGCCTACCGCGACCAGCCATGCTGCGCCAATGACCTGCTGATGAACGATATTCTCCGCAAACAGTGGGGCTTTTCCGGCTACGCAGTCAGCGACTGCTGGGCCTTGAGCGATTTCTTCCAGTTTCACCACACCCACCGAGATGCCCGGCAATCAGCCACGGATGCCCTGGTGCATGGCACCGACATCGAGTGCGGCAATTCGGTGTACACGGCCCTGCTGGAGGCCACAAAAAGCGGAACGGTGCGCGAAGAACACCTGGACACGGCGCTTCAACGCCTTTTCCTGATCCGTCTGCGGCTCGGCATGTTTGATCCGGCTTCGGCTGTGCCGTATGCCCTGACCCCGGCCTCGGCGCTGGAAGCACCGGAACACCGGGCGCACGCCCTGAAAATGGCCCGACAATCCATCGTTTTGTTGAAAAATGAAAACAACACACTGCCCCTGCGCAAAAACCTCCGCAAGATCGCCGTCATTGGCCCCAACGCGGACAATGCCACAGCGCTGTTGGGCAATTACCACGGCACGCCCACGACCGTGACCACTGTTTTGCAGGGCATTCGAGCGAAAGTGGGTGTCCATACCGAGGTTTGGTACGAGAAAGGCATGGAGTTCGCTGACGACACATTGGATGACCTCTTACAAACCCGCTTCAGCGACGTGGCCCGCCGGGCAGGCGATGCCGATGCCATTGTTTTTGTGGGCGGCATTTCCCCGGAATTAGAAGGCGAGGATTTGAAAGTGAAAATCAAGGGCTTCCACGGCGGCGACCGCACGACGATCCATCTGCCGGAAACCCAGACGGCATTGCTCCAACAACTGAAGGCTACGGGAAAGCCCGTTGTTTTCGTGTTGCTCACGGGCAGTGCCGTGGCCATGCCGTGGGAGGCTGACAACCTCCCGGCCATTGTAAATGCCTGGTACGGCGGCCAAAGCGGCGGGACTGCCGTGGCCGATGTCCTGTTTGGTGACTACAACCCCGCCGGGCGCCTACCGGTCACGTTTTACCGAAGCGATGCCGATTTGCCGGATTTCAAAAACTACGACATGGACAACCGCACGTACCGGTATTTCCGGGGAAAACCGCAGTACTCATTCGGCTACGGACTGAGCTACACGGCATTTCGGTACGGCAAGTTGCAAGTGCCCCGATCAGTAGCACTTGGGCAGCCGCTCACGGTAACGGCAACAGTGAAAAACACCGGCAAAATGGACGGCGAGGAGGTGGTGCAGGTGTACGTGTCGCACCCGGACTGGTCGGGCCGGGCACCCGTCCGGGCATTGAAGGCGTTCCGGCGGGTCGCGCTGCGGGCGGGCGAAAGTAGGACGGTAGCGTTCACCTTGCAGCCCGAAGACTTGTCGCTGGTGGACGAGCAGGGCAGGGTGTTTCAGCCCAAAGGCAGGGTCAATTTGAGCATTGGCGGCGGACAACCGGGGGCGGGGCCAAAAACCAGTGGGAACGTACTTGCGGGCAGTATTTGGGTGAAATAACCGAACGCAGCACTGGCAAGGTCTGGATGACAAAAAAACAAAAATGTTCGGTAGTTTGGGCCACGCCTCTGTGGTGCATGTATGCTTCACGTTGCGAGGTTTTGTACATGACCTTTTGCCTAATGTTTTGATTAGCAGCGCTCAGCATGACAAAAGCGGCTTCGCACCTTGCAGTGCGAGGTATAAGGATGCCCAGGAGTTATGGATTCGATTTGCATCACCTACCTTTGCACAAGCGTGGTTGCCGATGTGACCGCTGCCAAAAGACGAAGTACTAAGAGCGTTTTTTAATCATAGCATTGCAAAACGTAAACCATGAGGATACTTCCACGCACCCTACATTTTTTGTTGTTTTTTGGAGTCTTCACAGGGGCATTTCCTGCTATTTCCCAAGATTTTACCAGTAGGCCCGACAGTTTGCACCATGCTTTGGAAAAGGCGAAAAAACCTGCCGCCCGAGCCGAGGCGCTGATCGGTCTTGCCATCCGGTATGCCCAGATTTCGATGGATAGTTCGTTGCTGTTTGCCAAACGAGCCGTTGCCTCCGCCAACGAGCAGGAAGATGCCGGTTTGTTGGCCAAGGCGCACAATGTTTTGGGCGTGACCTACTATGCTCGTGCCCAGTATGATCTTGCCTTGCAGCACTACTACCAAGCTATGGTTCTGTTTGAATTAACGGGCGATCGTTTGGGTGTATGCAAAGCAAACCTAAACCTTGCCTGCATTCTTTTGGATCACGATGATTACGACAATGCTGCCCAGCATTTCCAAAAAGCCCTCTTTCCTTCAGCCTCCAGCAAACCGGAGTACCAGCTGAACATCAAGGCGTACACCGGGATCATGGGTGCCCTCGCGGGGCTTAAGCAATTTTCAAACGCTCTGGAATACCTCGCTCCGGCGCAGCAATATGCCGGAATGGCCAAGGATTCCAACTTGTTGGCACCGTTGTACAAGGTTTTGGGTGCTTTGTACGCGGAAATGGGCAAGCCCGACTCTGCCCTGTACTACTACGAAAAGGCCTATCGGCGGTTTGTCAACCAGGGCAACCTGCGGTTTCAGGCCGAAGTGATCGGCCTTAGCGTGGACTGCCTGCTCGAACAAAAGCAATTGACACTGGCGCAGAAGCACTTGGACTTGCTGGATGGCTTGCGAAAATCAATAGAAACTCCGTCGCTGAACCTCGGTTATTTCAGCAGGCTGGCCGCTATAGCCCAATACATGGGGCACCACACAGATGCCTTGCGCCATGCCAACGAGGCGCTTATTTGGGCCGACTCCACCCGGTCCGGTTACTACAAAACCATTATCCTGAAAACCCGCGCTGCGGCCTTGGAGTCGCTCGGCCAGTCGGTAAAGGCAATTGCCGACCTGAACACCGTTTTGACCCTAAAGGATTCGGCACTGAGCCAAACCAAGGTGGCTCGCGTCCGCCGTATTCTGCTACAACGTCAGTTGGTGGAGAACAAGACCAAGTTCGACCAAGACCGATACGATCGGTACATACTCCTGTTGGGCTGGGCGCTGACTGTCGTGATCGCCGGAGCTGCCCTATCGTTTGCTTTTTTGCGCATCCGCAGTTACCAACAGGTGACTCGACAAAAAAACGAACTTGAACGCCTGCATCAGGTTAAAGATCAGTTGTTTGCGATTATTTCGCACGACCTGCGCTCGCCACTGCAAAAAGCCCTCATCATCCTGAACAGCAGGCTGACCGCTGAAAACACCGCTTTGCTCCGGGACAAACTATCCAGAACGGCCCTGATGACCGATAGTATGCTGATTTGGGCCAAACAACAGATGGGCCGAACACAGAGCATGCATTTTTCTTCGATAGTGCCCGCGAGGATCGCCGAGGACGTGCTTGCCGGTTTTCAAAATGAAATCATTGATAAGCAACTTCTCGTAACCAACAAAATAGCACCCGACTTAGTCATGGTAGGGTGCCCCGACCTATTGGTCATCTCGCTGCGAAATATCGTATCAAACGCCATTCGACACAGTCCGCCAGGCAAAGAAATTATGTTGCGCAGCGCCAATGGGGGCGGCGAGTTGCGGTTATCAGTGCGCGATGAAGGCCCGGGGTTCGAAGCGACGGCCGGAGGAGTTGAGCAAATGCGCGATCCGTTTTCGGCCAACCCATATCCCTCGCAGGCGGGCATTGGCCTGTTTTTGTGCCAGGAATTGTTGCGGGACGCAGGTGCCCATATCGAAGTGGCATCAGAGCCGGGACGGGGCAGCACCATCACGATCTGCTGCCCGTTTCAAAAGGAAATCTAGTGGCGCGAACTACTAGCGGGGTGGACTAAAATATAGGGCCACCCCGAATCATCGGAGCGGCCCAAATATGCTTCATAGGAAAGTAGCCAGACCATTGTCCAACGCATGGGGGCACGAGTGTTCGCGAAGGGGTGGTCACACTTCGAGCGTGTCAACACCGACACTACTGGAAGACCGGATTACATAGCGAAGTTGAATCGCTGTGGAGAGTGTTGCGCTATTCATGATGATACGGATTATGATTAGTTAATGTTTGCTGAGCACAAGGCTGCCGCGCGTTCGGGCAGGGGATTAAAGTTGAATTGAAACGTGCTCTGCAAAGGGGCTTGCCAACGGGGGGCATATCGTTCGTCACCGGCGCGACAACAGGTCTTGCACCAAGGACCAAAGGTCTTCGTAGGGTATAATTTCGATTTCGTCAATTTGATCGGCCACGCGCAGGGGCAGCTGTTTCATCTGTTCGATGTTGCGCTTGGCCTTTTTTTCCACCTCGGCCCAATCGAACCGGCCAGCAGGGATATGCAGCAGTGCCTTGAAAAAGTTGAAGCTGCGCTGGGTTTGGGGCGTATTGATGTACCGGTAGCAGTATTGGTTCCAAGAGTCGGTTTCGTCGTACAGTTGCGCCTGTTTGCGCTCGGCGATAAGCAACAAAAAGCGGATGACTTGAATGGCTATATTCAGGCCGGATTTGTCCTTGGAGAAAATCGGCACCTCGTTGAAAAACTTGCCCGACTTGAAGCTGTGCCCGTCGGTGGGCTTGACTTTGCCGAGCAGCAGCAAAAAGTACAGGTAAGCCTCGTAGATGCGCCAGATTTCCTTCACGTTTTCGGGCAGGAACTGGTATCGCGGGTGGGCCAAAACCACTTCGATCCCGTTGTAGGCATCCTGGTATTGTTGGGTGTGCATGGCCAATTTCAGGGACAGTTCTTGGTACTTGAACCAGTTGAACGTGCCTGATTTCAAGTATGAGGCGCATTGTTCAGCGGCCTTCTTGCCTTCTTCGAACTGGCGCAGCTGCACATGGCAAATGAGTTTTTCGTACAAAAAAATCTGCACTGGCACGCGAGCCTCGTATGGTTTGGACTGGAAGAAACGGATGGCATCGTCGCTGAAAGCCAGCGCTTGTTCGAAGTTGTAGGTTGTGGTAAACTGCATCAGGCCGATCAGGCGTCCGTACAGGTGCAGGCGGTAGGAATCAAAGCGTTCCAACAGGGGAACCAACCGGGCATAGTTCTCCTCAATGGCCTCGCTGGCCTTGTCCTTTGGTGCCCGCGAGTTGATGTAACGGGCCACTAATACGGAGTACAGTTCTTCCGCCACGCTTTCGGCATCGTACACGTCCCGGTAAAACACGAACTGTTGGTTCATTTCCACAAACCGTTTGTCGTCCCCTTCCCGAAGTGCGTACTGGATGCGCAAATAGGAGGAGATGTCCATGCTCAGCTGGACAAAATCGTACTTGATCGTCTGTTTCAGGAGTCGCTTGGCCAGTGCCATGGCTGCGACATTGACGTTTTGGCCGGTCAAAATTTTGACGTACAGCCATTGTTTGTGGCACGCGTAGTAGGCCTGTTGGTAGTCTGTAAAAGCCCCGGAGCTCAGGTCCAGATCCAGAAGGCTTTCCAGCATCTTGTCGCGCAGGCCCGATTTGATCTTTCTGTACGAAGAGTTTTCGTCCTTGGATCCGTAGAGCAACATCAATGCGTCTTCGTCCGTCTCTACTTTGTTCTTGACCAATGCCTGGAAGAGAGTGCCCGCCTTCGTATCTAGTCCAAGTTTTTGTCCACCGCCTTTGGCTAATTGCGGGTTGTTCGTTGCCACAAAAAGTGCCAGTTCCCTAATGTCTTGCATTCTATTCCGTTGCTAATCTGTTAAATACAAAATACCTACCCGTTGGCACCGTGCGGTGCCGACAAAAAGAAAGATCGTAAACGGTATGGGAACAGATTAGAGGTAAGCGTGCCCTGAAAAAATTTGGGCGTGAAGTGATAGTTGCAAAGGTAAAAACCAAAAAAATGTTGATCCTACATATTTATGTAACATCCTTTAAAAGGATTGAAGAAACTTTGCACTTCGATCCCGCAAGGGTGGCAAACAACCGTGTGAAACTTCCCCAATCCCATACGCATAAAAAACCTGTTTAGATGCTTGATCGCGATCTGGGGCCGATGCCTTTTGTGATTTTGGACGACGATGACTTTTGGCGCGGCCATATCGAAACGGTATTGGTGCAGACTGGCCATTGGGATTGCATCCTCTCCGTCTCGAGTAGCCAGGCACTGAAAGCATCCATGCACTTGGTTCACGAGGCTCAGGTTGTTTTGATTGACATTATGTTGCAGGGCGAATCGGGGTTGGATGTTTTGGTTCACCTCCGCAAGACGCTTCAACTCGACTGCTCGCTTGTCATGCTCACGTCGGTGAACGACGACGAGGTATTGCATCAGGCCATCCAACTCGGTGCCAATGGATATGTCCTCAAAAGCAGCGACCCCGCCAAGATCACCCAGGCATTGGAGGCATTGTTTGACAACGGCGCTCCTATTTCCCCTGAAATTGCCAAAAAACTGATCGCCCGTATGCAGGGCCAAACCCCATCTCATACAGGACCTCAACCGTCGCCGATTTTGTCCGCCAAGGAATGGCAGATTTTGCGGTGCCTGGCCAATGGCGATTCCTACGAAAACGCAGCAGCCCGTCTACGGATGTCAATTAATACTTTTCGTTATTACATAAAGAAAATCTACCGAAGTATTCATGTTGAAAACCGAAGTGAGGCATCGAGGTGGTATTTTGAAAACAAAGAATGAATGCTTTTTCGTCGCGCTATGGCAGCGCCCTACTACCCAAAAAGACATTTTATACCTCGTACCGCAAGGTGCGAAGCCGCTTTTGTCATACTGAGCGCTGCTAATCAAAATAGTAGGCCGAAGGCCATGCACAAAATCTCGCAGCGCGAAGTGTAACACAGATTTTCATAACGCGCCCCAGCCGCCAAAAGAGAACACTCACGCTTTGGGTTTATTTAATAAGTCGAACCGAACCTTCCTGAGAGTGGGGTTCGGGATACTATGAGATTTGGATTTTCTCAAGGGCTTAAACCAGCCGGTCGCTAAATGTAGCGGCCGGTTTTTTTTTGTGCTGATCCAAGGTGAAAATTCACCGCAGAGACGCAGAGACACGGAGTTGTTTTTTTGAAAATCAACTTCACGTCTCTACTTCTCTGCGGTGCGGTAAAATGCCTTGTGAGGCTCTCATACCTCGTTTTTATTCCATCAAAATCAGTCGTTTGGCGTACACCTGCCCGCCCGAACGAACGGCCACCGTGTGCAAGCCCGCCGCGATGCCCGCTTGCCGCAGGTTCACCCGCAGCACGGACTCTTCCACCGCCGGTATGCGCTGTTCCCAAATCGCCTGGCCCAGTTCGTTGTAGATCAAGACCACCACCGGCTCGCCAGCAAAATCCTTCAGGCCGATGTTGACCCAATCACTGGTCGGGTTGGGCGTTAGCGAGATGTCCTTCACCCGAGCCATATTTTGCTCGCTTGCCGAACCATCGCCTTGTGCCCGATCCACGGTCGGTTCCGTTGGCGTCTTCTTCTTCCCGGCAAACGTAACCGGATCGTTGCTCGTCGGCCCAAAAGTGGGCGCGGGTAGTACCGTGAACACCTGCGTGTGCTTCTTCGCGTTGCCACAAGCGTCGGTTGCTGTCCAGGTGCGGGTAACCGTGTAGCCCGTGGAGCAGTCACCCGTGGTCTGTACCTGTTGCAGCGTCACCGTAGCGGTGCCGCAGTTGTCCGTGGCCGTCACCACTGGCGGGGGCGGCACGCAATTGGGCGCACACACCACCGTCACGTTGGCTGGCGTACTGGTAAAGTTCGGTGCCTGCGTATCCTGCACTGTGATTACTTGCGCTCTTGTCGTGGAGTTGCCACACAAGTCAGCAGCCCGCCACGTCCGAGTCAGCAAGTAGTTGTTCAGGCAGGAGCCATTGGTACGGACCTGACCAAGGTAGGTTACGCTAACTTGACCGCCGCAACCATCTGCGGCCACCGGATTTGCCACCGCTGGCGGTGTTTGATTGCACTGAACGGTCACATTGCTCGGGAACGATGTGAACGAAGGTGCCACCTTGTCCTGAATAGAGATGATTTGCCCTGCTGTAGTCACATTACCACAAACATCCGTTGCTTTCCACTGGCGCATGATCTGATAATTACCAGGGCAGGTCGCGTTCATATTCCACGCACCGAGGTAGGTCACCACCACTGTGCCACCGCAAGCATCCGAGGCCGTAGGCGTGCCTACGGATGGGATAGCATCAGTGCAGGTTAGCGTCAAGTTGCCCGGAACCCAAGTAAACACAGGTTTGACGTTGTCCACCACGGTTATGCGCTGGGAGATTGAGACCGTATTGTTGCAGTTGTCAGTGGCCACCCAGCGACGTGTCAGCGTGTAGGCGTTCGGACAGGAGCCATTGGTCTTCGTCTGACCGACGTAGGTGATGGCCACATCCGGGTCACAGTTGTCGGTAGCTACCGGGGCGTTCGGGTTCGGTATGGCGTTGCACTGCACCGTAAGGTTCGCAGGCGGGTTCACAAATGCGGGTTTCTGCGTGTCAATTACCGTAATGCGCTGTGTTGCAGTACGGGTATTACCACAGGCATCTGTTGCCGTCCACTGTCGGAGCAACGTGTATGAATCCGTGCAGGAGCCATTTGTCTTGTTTTGTCCGTCGTATGTGATCGTCACCTTCCCGGCGCAGTTGTCCGAAGCTGTTGGCGTTCCCGGAGGCGGCACGCTGTTGCACTGCACCGTCACATTAGCCGGCACAAAAGTGAACGTCGGCTTGATGTCGTCCTTCAACGTGATTGTGTGCGAGCATGTAGCCGTGTTGCCAGAGCCGTCAGTAGCGATGAACGTGCGAACCAAACGACGCCCCGTTACACACATCATTGGCGGATCAAGGTACACCATGCTGAGCAGTTCTACCGACAATACTGAGCAGTTATCTGTGGCCGTAGCATTGTCATTGCCCGGCATACACTGCACCGTTACGTCTGGCGGACAAGTGATCTTAGGTGGTTCTACGTCCAACACCGTGATAGTAAAGACGCGTACCACCGTTGTGCAGGCATTGGTCGCCGTTATGGTGATCGTAGTTTCTCCCAGATTGAATGTTGAGCCGCTGCCTGTGCCCTGACCGCTGCCCGTGGTAGCTCCGGTGAATTCATAATTCACGGTCAGGTTACCCGAGGGCGTCGTCACGATATTCACGTTGTAGGTTACTACTGCCGTGCATACGTCCGGATCGGTGTTTACCGTGATGTCAGCAAGAATATCTGGAAGCGGGTTCACGCAACGGAAGGTGAAGTCCACTGTTTCGTTAACATTGTTGTCATCCAGACCGCCCGGGTAGGCAGGGGTGCCCGTGCCGCTTCCGCCTGCGCCAGGTTCGTTGGTGGGCATGGCGTTTGGCGTGAGGGTCAGGGCGTTGGAACGAACACCACCGTTCACAAGTCCATCCTGGCCGTTGTCGTTGTTGTCGCCGTTTCCGGCATCGGCACCCGGATAACTCTCTTTGCTATCAAGCGCTGCACCAAGCAGGAAGTTGGAAGCCGGGATAAATACTACATACTGGCCCGGGTAGAGGCTGTCGAAGTAGTAATACCCATCTGGATTAGTGATGTCCGTCATTAATGGAGCATCCACACCGTAGTTGGCACCTGCGGGGTACAACCACACATCAACCAACGGGATGGGCATGTCGCCTACGCTGTAAATTCCATCATTATCATTGTCCATGAACACATAGTTACCCACTGCTACTTTTTCCAAACGGAAGCCGAAGTCTACGGTTTCGTTGACGTTGTTGTCGTCCAGGCCTCCCGGGTACTGCGGGTTACCGGTGCCGTCGCCGCCCGAA
>JBEBHD010000195.1:0-10696 GCA_040080915.1 Saprospiraceae bacterium | reverse complement strand
GGGGTGGGGTTTCCCGGCCTCGGTTTCCACCGCGCAGGCGCGTTCGACAAGGTCGTGGACATCTACCGCTGCTGGTTACAGGCTGAGCCCTCAAACGCAGTCCGCAACGCCGCCCGCGAAATCGCACTGACGCAGGGGCTGGATTTCTACGACGTTCGCCGCCACACGGGCTTTTTGCGCAACCTCATGTTTCGCCTGACTACAACGGGCGAACTGCTCCTGTTGGTCAGTTTCGCCCGCAACGAGCTGGAGGCCATTCGCGCATTTCTGGACGCGCTGCTCGAACGTTTCGGCAACCAACTTACGACTGTTGTTTACTGCGTCAACCCCAAACTGAACGACACCGTATTCGACCTTGACATGGTGACCTACCACGGCAAGGGCCACGTGGTGGAGCAGCTCGGCGACCTGCAGTTCAAGATCGGTCCCAAGTCATTTTTCCAGACCAATTCTGCTCAGGCCAAAAACCTGTACGATACCGTGGTGCAGTTTGCCGGCCTCACCGGCACGGAAAACGTGTACGATCTGTACACCGGCACTGGCAGCATCGCGCTGTATGTGGCGCGGTTTTGCCGACAGGTGGTGGGCATCGAGGAAATACCGGAGGCCATAGCCGATGCGGAAGAGAACCGCCGCCTGAACAGCATCGAAAACGCCGTTTTTTACGCCGGCGACGTGAAAAACGTGCTTGACCCGGCCTTTGTGGAGCGGCACGGGCGGCCCGATCTGGTCATCACCGATCCGCCGCGAGCGGGTATGCACGAAAAGGCCGTGCAGTTTTTGCTCGATCTGGCCGCACCTCGCATCGTGTATGTGAGCTGCAACCCAGCCACGCAGGCCCGCGACGTGCTGTTGCTTTCCGAAAAATACGAGGTGCTGAAAGTGCGGCCCGTGGACATGTTCCCGCACACGCACCATATCGAGAATGTGGCGCTGCTGGTTCGGCGTTGAGCAACAGACCTTCCAGGTTTTAAAAACCTGGAAGGTCTCCCCACAATAAAAAAACCGCGAGGTTGAGGTCCCCGCGGCTTTGGTACCTTTGGGAGGCACCTATTAGTAAAATCGGTAAATGGCAATGGCTGGGAGGTCTCTCGTTTTATCGAACGAGGAGCTTTCCGGAGGCAATTGGTTGACCTCGGTTGGTGGTCAATCGGTAGAACAGCATGCCTGCCGGTAATTGTTGCCGTAGCAATCGGAAAGTAGGTAGTGAATAGGTTTGATTAAAAAGTTTTCTGCCTTGGAGGTCGTACAGTTCTAACAGGTAGCCGGAAGCCGGCGCATCCCTGATCTCAAAAATAGCGCTGTCGTCAAACGGATTGGGGTAAACCTTTACATCGGCTCCCACAAAATCAATATGCTTGGTCTTTACCACCACGAAGGTGTCGAACTCGCAAACGGTATGGAAAGTCTGGTTCGTGAAAACCGGAGCATCAAAGTCAAAATAGATAGCGGCGCTGTTGAAGATTTGCGTCTCGCAGGGAATGCCCGTTTTAAAGGACACGCGAAACTTGACAAAACCTTCATTGGAGCCGCTATCGGGCGGCAGATTAAGACCGGGGAGAATAAACTGCACGATGCCGGGGCCGGTGACTTCAAAGTCGTACGGATGGCTGGCAGAGCCCGGGCGCACCGTGGCCGGGTTGAGGAAGGGCGACAGGGTGTCGCGCACCACAACATGACCAACGGTATCGGTTCCTGTGTTCTGGAATTGGATTAAAAACTCTAAATCGGTCTCCGGACTAACGTAGTGTTCTACGTTGTTATAGCCTTTGGGATGGCCTCGTTTCAAATTATCCGGATTGAAATCGGCATTGTTGCTTTCCTGGCAGTCCGACGACTTGAATGGCTCCAGGTCGTCTTCGGGGAACATGGTGTAAAAGCCCGTGGTAAAGGTGTCTTTATCGATGGGTTTGCAGCCCTCCACAGCAGCAGTGGGATAACTGGTGCCGGGGTAACCGGGGGTCTGGCCTGCGATAATGCGGTAGGTGCTTCCAGTGGCCTGGGTAAACCATACCGTGGAATCCTGCCCGGATTTTAGTTTGAACTGATACGTTGGGTCGCCGGGCTGCGTGAGCATGATCACATCTTCGGCAATGACGAACCCAACTTCCGTGTCCATATCCCCCGCTCCAATGTTGGTCAGGATCATTTTTACCGAGTCATTTTCACAAATGGCCTTGGCCTCCACAATGGAACGGTCCCAAGCCGAGACCATACAAAACGAGTCGGGGTAGATATGGGCCTGCACGCAGTGGGCCTGGCCGGCAATGGTGCTGGCACAATCGAGAAAAGCCTCGAACGTGAACGTGCCGCACTTCCCGTTTTCCACTAAGCCGAGGTCGAACGAGTAGGTGTTGCCCTGTACCAGGGTGGCCGGGATGGAGCTACTCGTCAGGGAGAGGTAGGAGTCGAGGGTGATTTCTATTTTGGTATCCGTAGACGGCAGTGTGCCGGAGTTGCAGTACCGAACTGTGTAGGTGTTGTCGGCGCAGCGGCGCAGCAAAGGCGTGGCCACATCCACCTCGTTGCGCGGGCAGGCCGAAGCGGCCCGAACCGGAAGGGCCACGGCAAACGTATCGAGAAAACCCTTGACGTGCAGTGGAACGGAGGGTGTGCAGGTCTGCCACGAATCGTTGGGCGGGAACAGTTTTACCTCGTACATGCCCGTGTCCACCAACAGGAGAAAGTCACCGTTCGTTTTGGCCACGGCGTAGCGCGTAAAATTGGGGCTTTCGACCTTGACGATCCAGTTTTCCAAGCCCGGTTCGGCTCCGTTGCGCAGGCAGTCGCCGTTCAGGTCGTGAAATACATTGCCGGAAATGTAGCTGGTGAAGGCGGTGCAGTTTTTGTCCATCTTCACCAAGTACGGGTTCGATTCCGTGAACGTGGTGGCTATGAAGAACTCGCCAACGCCCGCTGCCACCGCGCCGCCGTCCGAAGTGGCGACAACGCCGATGCCCTGGTCAAAACCGGGGCGGCCTACAGCGATTTCGCAAACTTTGGTACCGAGGCCGTTGGTACGCAGGAGGTAAACGTCTTCCGACTGGCCAGCCGTTTTGGTACCGGTGACAAAAAAACCGCCGGTGGTGGACTTGACCACATCGTAAAAATCGGACTTGGAGTACGACTGGCGCCACAGTATCTGGTTGTTGCCCGCACCGTCAACCTTCATCAAAACGCCGATGCCGTTTTCTTCGTAAGTGCTCCGCCCGACCAGTACGATATTGCCGTCGGTATCTTCCAGCACCGCGCGTGCCACATCGTCGGCGGGTAAGCCGGACAGTACCTCAAAAAATGCAAAAGTGTTTTCCCAGATCAAATCGCCGGAAGCACCGTCTATTTTCAGCACGCTGATGTCGCGTGGCACTGTTTTTTTGCTGCCAGTAGCCACGATGTGGCCGTCGGCCGTCACGGCGAGGCTGGTACCTTTTTCCGCCACGGAACTTTCGCCGTACAGGCTGCTCCAGATCAAGTTGCCCTCCGGGGAAACTTTGAAGAGCAAAAAATCTTCATTGGAAGAAATATTCTTTCGGTGGCCGCAGGCTACGAGGCCGCCGTCGTAGAGTTCCACCACATCCAGGGCTTCGGCATCGTACGCGCTGGGAAAAGTGTAGGTCCAAACGGTGTTACCCGATTTATCGGTTTTGAGCAGGAACGCCCGCCTTGGGCTGTTGGACGATTTGGAATAGCCTGCGATGACGTAGTGGCCGTCTTGGGTGACGACGATGCCTTCTCCGGTTGTTTGGGAGCCGAGGAAAAAATCCTTCGACCACTGCTGGTTGCCATCGGCATCCGTTTTGAAAAGCCGCGCGCGGTTCAGGCTGTTGTAATAGCCCACAGCCACCAAGCCGCCGTCGGGCGTGTTGGCGATGTCATTGATCTGTCCTTGTCCCCCGCCATCAAATACGCGTTCCCAGCCCTGGCCAGCGAGAATGCCGACGGGTAACAAAAAAATCAAAGTGAGCAGGTATCTAAACATGAGGACAAGGATTAGTGCTGGTCGTAGCTGTTTAACGACGGTACAAAAGTGCGGGACCTGTTTCATGGGGAGAAAGACAAAATTTTGCATTTGTTGATTCATTTTTGTAACCTAATTTTGGCGTTTAAAAAATAATTTTGGTTGCCTTGGCGACATAAACAACTGAAAGACAATTTTTGAACCAACTCAAGCAGGGTTTTTGTTTGGCGATTAATTCTCGAGTTTGTTGAACAGATAAAAATTTGCCTACATGCAAAAAAGTGTTTTGGCGGAAATTGTGCGCTCGCTGAGCCGCAAGGAAATCCGCGAAATAAACAAGTGGCTCCAGTCCCCGGCACACAACCAGCGCGAGGATGTCGTGCGCCTGTTCGATTTTTTGATCAAAAACCTGCCCGATGCGACGCAGGACGAGGCCATGGAAAAAAAACGGGCCTGGAAAGCGGTGTTTCACGGCGAGGTTTACGACGATGCCCGGATGCGACAGGTTATGTATTTTTTGCTGAAAGCGGTGGAAGAGTACCTGGTTTTCACCGACAGCATGGAGGATCAGGCCAAGTACCTCGGTGCGCTGACGAAAATTTACCGCGTGCGCAAATTGGACAAAGCCTATCGGCAGTCCCATCGCCTGGGGCGCGACTATTTGGAAAAACAACCCTTGCGCAACGGTTACTACCTGATGAATGCCTATTTTTTCGACCTGGAGGAGTACAACCACCGCCTGCCGATTTCGCAAAACGCTCCGGTACACCTACAAGAATCAGCGGATGCTTTGGAAAAATGGTTTCTGGCCGAAAAACTGCGGATTGCCTGCGCCATGATCGCCCACCGAAACGTGTTTCAAAAGATCAATTACGAGTCGGGATTGCTGGCCGAAACGCTGGCCTACATCCGAGACCACGGGTTGCTCGAACAGCCGGCGATAGCTGCGTTTTACTACGCCTATTTAGCCATAACCAACTCGGAAGAAGAGTCGTATTTTGATCAATTAGAAAAACTCCTTCACCACGAAATTGAGCGGTTTGATCATTCAGAAGCACGGGTACTGTACATCGCTGCTATCAATTACTGTGTACCCAAAATAAACCAAGGGAGCGCTGATTTTGCAAGACGAGCCTTTTTGTTGTACCGTTCGGGATTGGAAACAGCAATCCTGCTCGAAAATGATGTGGTTTCCAGATATACTTTTGGCAATGCAGTAGGCGCAGCTCTTCGGATCGGCGAATATGGTTGGGCTGAGCAGTTCATTCAACAGTTCCAGCATTACTTGGAGGAAAAAGAACGCCAAAGTATTGTAAATTTCAACCAGTCGCGTGTGTACTACGAAAAAGGCGACTACAACAAGGCCCAGCGCCTGCTCACCCGTTTTGAGTACGATGATATGCTGCTCAACATCATCGCCAAGACAATGCTCCTGAAAATTTATTACGAGCAGGGCGAACTGGATGCCTTCGAGTCGCTGCTCGAAAGTATGCGCATCTATCTCCAGCGTAAAGAAGCCCTCGACCCAACCCGCAAATCTGCCTACAAAAACATGATCAGCCTGATGAAAAAACTACTCAACCACAACCCGTACTCCAAAGCCCAGACGGAACGGTTGCGCGGCACCGTGGAATCCACCCAACCCCTGATGGAAAAAGACTGGCTGCTGAAGCAATTGGTTTAATAATTTGCCCGGCCCGAAAACGCCCCATCCGTTTTGTCGGACAGGGCGTTCGTTGTCGTCAGTCAGCGACCGACTTTACAAAATAATTTCCTCCGCAATCACAAACCCGTTTTTCGCCACCGAAAAGCGGTACGTGTTCCCGGTGTTCAGGCTACCCACGGCTGCGCTGAGCGAAGCGGTGGTGAAGGACTGCTCCACTTGCGAGGTGGTGCGGTTGGTGACTGTGATTTGATAGTCGCCCGCACCGCCCCAGGCATCCCAGGTGAGCAGGACGGACGTGGCCGAGGTCACAGTTACGGTAAGCACCGGGTCGGTGGCCGGGGCCAGGGCCGAGCCGGTGGTGATCAGTTGCGTTCCGCTGAGGGACGGAGCGAATGCGGCCAAAAGGGCCAGCAGGACGAGGCACTTCATTTTTTTTAGCATGGTGTGAACATGTTTTAAAAAAGTGAACGGTTAGCAGGCGCGGGGTATGTCCTTCGAAGGACATACCCCGCGCCTGCTAACCGTTCACTTTTTTAACGTTTGGGTGTTTACCTTTGCCGCCGATAAAAACCGCGACATGGCCTTCCACCTTCAAGAGAAGTACGTCAACCCGTTCACGGACTTTGGGTTCAAAAAACTTTTTGAAGCCGCCGAACTGGCCAAACTCACGCCAGCAGAGATGTTCGGCTACGAACAAAGCCTGAAATACTACCGGGACATGAAAAACGTAATTGACACTTCTTATGGAGAAGGCTTGGCCGAAGGACGCGCCGAGGGCAAATTGGAAATAGCCCGCAAGGCTTTGCTCCAAGGCCTTTCCGTTTCTCAAATTTCCGTCTTGACCGGCCTCGCCGAAGCGGAAATCGAGCAATTGAGAAAACAGCAATAAGTCTCTCAGGCCTTCATCTTTTTCGCTGCATATTTGCCCGCCCCAAAACAGCCCCGCCATTTTTCAGGCACAAAAACCAGAAACCCTCCAACTCTCCAACCAGAAACTCTCCAATCAGAAACCCTCCAACCATTTTTCACGCACAAAAACCACGCGCTGTTGAAACGCTCGTACCAAGTTGCCCTCGTCATCGCCCTCGTGCTCCTGCTCGATCAGGCGCTCAAGTTTTATATCAAAACCAACTTTTATTACAACCAGGACGTACCCATCCTCGGCCTGGACTGGGCGCGGCTCCATTTTGTTGAAAACGAGGGCATGGCCTTTGGCATCACATTCGGCTGGGAGTACGGCAAACTGCTGCTCAGCATTTTCCGCATCCTTATGGTGACCGCCCTCATCTGGTACATCCGCCTGCTCGTGCAGGCCGATGCGCCCACGGGGTTTTTGCACAGCGTGGGCCTGATCACCGCCGGCGCCCTGGGCAATATCATTGACAGTGTTTTTTACGGCCTCATCTTCACAGCCTCTGCCTACCACGACCCTACGCCCGCACAACTCACCGCCATCGGCGAGGGCTACGGCACTTTCCTGCACGGCAAGGTGGTGGATATGCTTTACTTTCCCATGGCGTGGATACACATGCCCGACTGGCTCCCCTGGATAGGCGGCGAGGAGTACCTGTTTTTCAGCCCCATTTTCAACATCGCTGACGCATCCATAACTATAGGTGTGGTCAGTATCCTCTTGTTCCAGCGCCGCTTTTTTAGTGAAGGCCTGACGCACCACCCGGAGGGCGACATCGAACCGGTAGTTGAGGCGGCGGAAACCATAGAATTACCGGATGCCGAAAAGCCGACCGCAATGGAGGAAGAAGGCAAATCCGACCCGGCATAGGGGGGACGCAGGTACAGTACTGGACATTTTCGGAACGAGACCTTCCAGGTTTGCCAAACCTGGAAGGTCTGGATACCCGGAAAACAAAAATGTCCAGTAGTGTGGGACGCAGGTACAGTACCAGCCAAGTGTTGATTACTGCCTTGCAGGCACATCCACAAACTCACCAACGCCACCCCTCTGGCGAGCAACTGCCGCCTGAAAAAAACAAAGCGCCGGGGAAAATTCAGGAGCTCACGTGCTAAAAAATTGATGTAAATTCCGTCAATTGACTGACGGAGTTTACATCAATTGCGTCAGTTTGTTGACGGAATTGATATTTTTGCCCTTCAAACGGATGCCATGCTAATCAAAAGAACCTTGCAGCCGCTCCTTGAGCAGGTATTCCATGAGCAGAAAATTGCCCTGCTTTTGGGCGCACGCCGAACGGGAAAAACAGAACTGCTGCGTGCCATTTATGAACCCCAAAAAGGTCGCGCTCTTTGGTTGAATGGCGAAGACATGGACACGGCTGGGCTTTTGGAAAACCGGTCGGAAGCCAACTACCGCCGGGTGCTGACGGGCAAAACGCTCCTCATCATTGACGAGGCGCAATACATTCCCGACATTGCCCGGAAAGCCAAACTGATGATAGACACCATTTCCCCACTACACATTATCCTGACCGGCTCGTCTGCGTTCGATTTGGTGCAAATCGGCGAGCCGTTGGTGGGCCGCACCATTACCTTCCAACTTTTTCCCTTGTCGTACACCGAATGGAAACAACAGGAGGACGCGCTCCAAACCCGGCAGCGGCTCGAAGAAAAACTGGTATACGGCAACTACCCCGAACTGTCCAACTTGCCAAGCCTTGGTCAAAAAGAAAGTTACCTGAAAGACTTGGTGAGCACCTACCTGCTCCGCGACATCCTTGCGTTTGAAAACATCCGTAACGCACAGAAACTAAAAGACCTGCTTGTGCTGCTAGCCCGTCAAGTGGGAGCCGAAGTATCTCAGGATGAGTTGGGCCGCCAGCTCAGCATGAGCAAAAACACCGTGGAGCGCTATCTCGATCTATTGTCCAAGGTGTTTGTCATTTTCCCGCGCAGCGGCTTCAGTGCCAACCTGCGCAAAGAGGTGGTAAAAAGCAAGCGCTGGTACTTTTGCGACAATGGTATTCGAAATGCGCTGCTCAATGATTTCAGCCCATTGGCGCTTCGCCCCGACAAAGGCATGTTGTGGGAGCAGCATTTTGTTGTCGAACGCATGAAGCACAACCACTATCTCGGCAACCCGCCGGAAAGCTACTTTTGGCGTACCTACGACCAGCAGGAAATTGACCTCGTGGAAGTTCAAAACCGACAAATCACCGCCTTCGAGTGCAAATGGAAGGAAGCGCCGGCGAAAGCGCCCATTGCATTCACCAAGGCGTACCCGGATGCGGCTTTTTTTGTGGCGCATCCGGGGAATTATGAAGATTGGGTAGGTGGTATCGTTTGAACGGCACTACTTTTTTACACGTTTTTTTGTACCCATTTAGCACCAGTATACGACGGCCCTAACCGTAAAGTTTTTCACCACAGATTTTCACAGATTCACACAGATTTTTCCTTACCCGTTTAAAAATCTGTGTGAATCTGTGAAAATCTGTGGTGAAAATTGTTTGCATCACGAGGTACTAAATAGTTACGAATGGCGGCACAGGCAGTTTTTTGACTCTTTGCCTCCTTTTTTCATACCCAAAAATGGAACGAATCAGCGTTTTCGACATTTTCAAAATTGGTATCGGCCCCTCCAGTTCGCACACGATGGGGCCGTGGCGAGCGGCTCAGCGGTTTTTGCGTGAAATCGGGCATCAAGGCGCATTCGACCACGTCGCCTCCGTGCAAGTGGACCTGTACGGTTCGCTCGCCAAAACCGGCAAGGGGCATGGCACCGACCTCGCCGTTGTGCTCGGCCTCAACGGCGACGACCCCGTTTCCATACCGGTGGAGGCTGTGCAGCCTACCCTTCAGCGAATTTCCCAAAACAAGACCATACGCCTCGGCGGTCGGCACGAATTGCCGTTCGACCCCGATCGGGACATCTTTTTCCTGTACAACGAAACCCTGCCTTTCCACGCCAACGGCCTGGTTTTTCGGGCTTTTTTCCGAAACGGCACCGGCATCAGCCAAACATACTACTCCATCGGCGGCGGGTTCGTGGTGCAAGCGGGCGAGGAAAACAGCGCCTCGTCAGTCGCCCTGCCGTTTCCCGTTGATCAGGGTGTTGATCTGGCCCGCTGGTGCATCGAGCAGGGTGGGAGTATTTCCGAAATAGTTTTTCAAAACGAATGCATCTGGCGTACCCCCGAAGAGATACACTCCGGGCTGCTGAACATTTGGCAGGTCATGCGGCAGTGTATGTATCAGGGTTGCCACACAGCGGGCATTTTGCCCGGCGGCCTTGATGTGGCTCGCCGCGCCCACGACATGAACCTCGTTCTGCTCGGCGACCGCAGCTACGCCAATGTGGACGAATGGATGGCCCGGGTACGCCAAACTGACCCCACCTTCCGGCTCATACTCCAATGGGTGAGCTGTTTCGCTTTGGCTGTCAACGAAGAAAACGCCGCGTTCGGGCGGGTCGTCACCGCGCCCACCAACGGCGCAGCGGGAGTAATACCGGCGGTGCTGATGTACTTTGCCTGCTTTTGTCCGGAATTTCGGGGCGACGACGATATCGTGCGCTTCCTGCTCACCGCTGGCGAATTCGGCAGCCTGTTCAAAAAAGGCGCGACCATCTCCGCCGCCATGGGCGGATGCCAAGCCGAGATTGGCGTGTCGTCGGCCATGGCGGCAGGCGCGCTCACCGAGTGCCTCGGCGGCTCACCGGGGCAAGCCATGATGGCCGCCGAAATCGCCATGGAACACCACCTTGGTATGACCTGCGACCCTATCGGCGGTCTGGTGCAGGTGCCCTGTATCGAGCGCAACACGATGGGGGCCATCAAGGCCATCACCGCCGCCCAAATCGCTCTCGAAAGCGACCCTACGAAGGCCAAGGTTAGCCTCGATGCCGTCATCAAAACCATGAAAGAAACCGCAGCCGACATGAACCACAAGTACAAGGAAACCGCCGACGGTGGCTTGGCCGTGCAAGTGCCAGTAGGGCTGGCAGAGTGCTGAAGTTGACCGTTGTTGGCTATTGGCTTCCGAATAAGAGCGGACCGCTTTAGTTTGGTATCCCACTCGGCAACCAACAGCCAACAGGGAGGCAGCTGCCGAGTGGGGTGCCAAACCACACTACTGGACATTTTTGTTTTCGTGTA
>JBEBHD010000194.1:0-10705 GCA_040080915.1 Saprospiraceae bacterium | reverse complement strand
CCCCCACCCTTGTCGGGCCGCTCCATTTGCCTGCGGCACGAACTTTTCCGTTGTTAGTTTGCCGATTTTTCAACCACCTTTCCACGCCGGGATCATTCGGCGGGATTGATCTATTTTGTTGAAAATCAAAAATATTGGCAATGAAACAACTGATTTTTTCTCTGCTCTGTATATCCCCCATCCTGTTGAACGCCCAAGTGCCGAGGCGCATTTACGGCATTGTCACCAACGAAAAATCCGAATTGCTTGTGGGTGCCACCGTCCGCTGGGAAGGCACCCAAACCACCACAGTTACCGATACCCTCGGGCGCTTCTGGCTGCCGCAACAAAAACAGGCTGCCAAACTGACTGTGCATTACGTTGGTTACACACCTGCTCAGATAGAGGTGCTCCCGCACGAGGACAGCCTGTGGGTAGAAGTGAGCGGCGTGACGGCTCTTCGCGAGGTGACTATTTCCGAAAAAGGCTTCGACACCCGCGTGTCCACCATCGAAACACGCAACGTGGAGCGCATCCACCGCAACGAGTTGCGCAAGGCCCCCTGCTGCAACCTGTCGGAAAGTTTCCAGACCAACGGCGCCGCCGATGTCACCTACTCCAACGCACTCACGGGTGTGAAGGAAATCCAGATGCTGGGCCTGCGCGGCATTTACAGTCAGTTTATGATCGAAAACCGCCCCACCATGGGCGGTATCGCCACGCCATTTGCGTTCGAGTATATCCCCGGCACCTGGCTCGACGGCATCCAATTGGCCAAGGGTGCCAGCACCGTGAAAAACGGCTACACCGGTATTTCCGGTCAGATCAATGCCGAGATCGTGAAGCCCCACCTGGACAAACCGGTGTTTGTCAACGGTTTTTCCTCCACCGAGGGGCGCGGCGAGGTGAACGTGCATTTGAACAAAAAAGGCGCGGGCAACGTGTCGCACGGGCTGCTCGCACACGGCAGTTTTGTGGAAAACAACTGGGACATGAACCGCGACACCTTTTTCGACTCGCCCAGCCGCCAACAACTGAACGGCCTGTACCGCATGTTTTACGAAAGTGCCGACTGGTGCGGCCAGGTGAACGTGCAAGCCTTGACCGACCGCCGCCAGGGGGGGCAAATTTGGCCCTTCGAGGGCGTGCCGGGGTTGTTCAGCGTAAACCAACAGAACGACCGCGTGGAAGTATGGGGCAAGTTGGGCAAGGAGGGCCTGTTCGGCAAACCGTACAACCAGATGGGCAACATGGTGTCTGCCTCTTGGCACCGCACCAACTCGACGTTCGGGCGGAACGCCTACGCCGCCAAGCAAAAATCGCTGTACTGGCAATCGCTGTACCAGACCATTTTCGGTACCACCGACCACAAGATCACGGTGGCCCCGTCGGTGCAGTACGACGACATCGCCGAGCAGATGAACGACGACAACCTCGACCGCACCGAGTTCGTGCCAGGCATGATGGCCGAGTACACGTTCAGCCGCCCCAATCTGGAAATGGAAATCCCCGACATGGTGGTTGTGCTCGGCGGGCGGGTGGACTGGAACAGCCGTTTTGGATGGTTTGTCACGCCACGCCTCAGCGCCAAGTACAATTTCACGGTCGAGAGTGTGGTGCGCGTATCCGCCGGACGCGGCTTCCGCTCGCCCAATCTCGTGGCCGAAAACATCAGCCTGCTGGCCAGCAACCGGCCCCTGCATTTCGCTCCCGATCTCGGCTACGAGGACGCATGGAACTACGGAGTCAACCTCACGCAAAATTTCAAGGCCCTCGGGCGCACGGCCAGTTTCAACCTTGACCTGTACCGCACCGACTTCAGCCGCCAAATCCTCGTGGATGTGGATCAATTGCCCACCGACGTATTTTTTTACAACACACCCGGCAAGTCGTTTTCCAACAGCCTGCTCGTCACGCTCCAGTACAACCCCCTGCCCGGACTTGACGTAAAACTCGCCTACAAATGGAACGACGTGCGCGCTACTTTTGCCGACGGCACCCTGCGCACGCTGCCGCTCGTAGCCGAGCACCGGGGCCTGATCACCATGGACTACACCACGCCCGACAAAAAATGGATGTTCAACACCCACATTCAGATCGTGGGGCCGCAACGCCTGCCCGATAACTCAAAAGTTCCGCACGAGCTGCGCCACGGTTTCCCCGACATCAGCCCGACGTACGCCCTTTGGAACGCCCAAGTGACGTACACTTGGAAAAACCTGGAGGTGTACATCGGCGGAGAGAACCTGACCGCCTTCCAGCAGCACAGCGCCATCATCGCCGTGAGCAACCCGAACAGCCCGTACTTCAACGGCTCCCAGCTGTGGGCGCCGATCATGGGGACGATGGGTTACATCGGTTTCCGTTTTTCACCTTCACAAGGTTAGCAGGTTGCAAGTTGGGAGGTTTCGAGTTAGAGAAACATCGCGCAACCAGAAACCTCCAACCTTCTAACCCGAAACCTTCTAACCCGAAACCCCTCAAAAGAGATTTTCGATTTTGCCTTTGAAATGCCCGGTGTGCCTATATTTGCGCACTTTTTTTAAACCGCTTAATTTCTCACCTTAATCTAAGGTATGCAAAGTAAAGGAGTTGTACGTTTTTTTCTGATAGCGCTGACGATCGTTTGTCTGTATCAGTATCTGCTTGTTGTCCCGACCGTTAGTGTCGAAAATGCCGCGTCCCGTTACGCCAGCGAACAAAACACCAAGAACCCGAAGGTCTCTTGGCGCACGCACTACAGCAGTTATCTGGATTCCCTCTCTTCCGAGACGGTGTTCAGCATTCCGCTTATCAAAGACTTTACCTATTCCGATCTCAAAAAGAGTCAGCTCGCCATGGGCCTTGACCTGAAGGGCGGGATGAGCGTTCTGTTGCAGGTTGACCTTCGGGATTTCCTGAAAAGTCTGTCCGGCAATTCGTCCGACCCGGCGTTCAAACAAGCACTCGACAAGGCTTCCGCGATGCAGGCCACCCAACAGACGGACTATATCACACTGTTTGCCGAAGCGTGGAAACAAACAGGTGGTGGCAGGTCGCTGGCCTCCATTTTCGCCCGCAACGAATCGCTCAAGGGTCAGATCAACTTCGAATCGCCCGACCAAGAGGTGGTGCGAGTGGTGCGGGAACTGGGCAACACTACGGTGGACGAAACCTTTAAGCGCCTCAAACAGCGTATTGACAAACTCGGCGTGGTACAGCCCAACGTCAGCCTCGACGCTGCCCGTGACCTGATCCTCGTAGAACTGCCGGGCATTGACAACCCGCAGCGCGCCCGCGAGATGCTGTCCCGCAACGCCAAATTGGAGTTTTGGGATACCTACCGCTTCGGCGACGAGGGCATCAGCCAAGGCCTGAGCAATGCCGACAACCGGCTTCGCATCGGCACCAGCGACACCACCGCCACCGTCACCGCAAAAGACACGACTTATGTGTACCCCAACGGCCCCGATGGCAAACCCGATTCATCCGCCACGCCGGAGATGAAATTGGTGGACAAACCCAGCACCAACCTGTCTGCCGGCCCGTTGCTCAAACTACTCACACCCGCCGCTGATCCCGGCAGCGTGGTCATCGGCTACGCCGATAAAAACAAGATCAACGCCATTAACGACATGCTCCGCCGCCCGGACATTCAGGCGCTGTTCCCTGTGGACCTGATGTTTCTTTGGAGCCTCAAGCCGATGGAAGAACTTCCGGACCAAACTGCGGGCACGTCGTCCATGGCAGGCAAATACCAGCTGTTCGCCATCAAAAAATTCCGCAATCAGGAAAAGCCCCGCCTTGACGGGAGCGTTGTGACCAACGCCAGCGAACAGCCCGATCCTACCTCCGGTGAGGTGACGGTCAGTTTGGCCATGAACAACGAAGGTGCCCGCATCTGGGCCGACATGACCCGCCTTGCCTATGAGGGCGGCAACCGCGAAGTCGCCATCGTTCTCGACAGCGCAGTGGTGAGCGCCCCGCGCGTTATCAACCCGATCGAAGGCGGTAACACGTCCATTCAGGGTGGCTTCAAATTGGAAGAAGCCACTGACTTGGCCAACATCCTTGAGGTGGGCAAGCTGCCCGCAGGCACACGCATCGTGCAGGAAAGCCAGGTCGGCCCCTCGCTCGGTGCCGACAACATCAACAAGTCGCTCATAGCCCTGATCCTTTCGGTCATCGTGCTCTGCGGCTTTATGATCGCCTACTACGCCCGCGGCGGCATCATATCCGTGATCGCCCTGCTGGCCAACATCTTCTTCATCATCGGCACCTTGGCCTCGATGGGAACGGTGCTCACGCTGCCCGGTATCGCCGGTATCGTGCTCACGCTGGCCACTGCCGTGGACGCAAACGTCATCATCTACGAGCGCATACGCGAAGAGCTGCGAGAAGGCATGTCGAGTGCCAAAGCCATCGGGGTCGGTTTTGCCCGCGCCCTGCCCGCTATTATTGATGCCAACGTGACTACGTTGCTCACCGCATTCGTGCTCATGTACTACGGCCTCGGCCCCATCAAGGGCTTCGGCACGGTACTGACGATCGGTATCTTCAGTTCCATGTTCACGGCCGTACTCGTGGGCCGCTACATCACCGAATGGTGGCTCGACCGCGGCAAAGACGTGAGCTACAGCCACCCGTGGTCGGCCAACTGGCTCGTAGGTGCCAACTACGACTGGATGAGCAAGCGCAAGATCGCGTATGTGTTTTCCATCGTCGTTTCGCTCATCAGCATTGGCTCGTTCTTCACCCGCGGCTTCGAGTTGGGCGTTGATTTCAAAGGCGGTTATTCGTTCAATGTGCAGTTCGACCAGGATGTGGAAATCGAAAAACTCCGCCCGGCACTCACCGAGGCTTTCGGCGGCAATCCCATCGTAAAGGCCGTCAGCACCGAAAATACGTACAACATCACCACCTCGTACCTCATTGATGACCACAGCACGGATGTGGTCAAAAAGGTAGCCACCAAAATGCACGAGGGCCTGACTAAGGCTGGTATCACCACCAACTTCGACAACTTTATCAACACCGAAGGCTCGGGCACGCACATCACCTCGTCCAGCCAAGTCAGCGCCATTGTGGCCGACGACATTCGTGACTCCTCGCTGAAGGCCACCATTTGGTCGCTGCTTGCCATCTTCCTGTACCTGTTGGTTCGTTTCCGACGCTGGCAGTTTTCGATGGGTGCTGTGGTCGCTTTGTTCCACGACGTGCTCATCACGCTCGGCTTTTTCTCGCTCCTGCACGGCATCGTGCCGTTCTCGTTGGAGATTGACCAAGCCATCATTGCCTGTATCCTCACTGTCATGGGCCTTTCGGTGAACGACACCGTGATCGTGTTCGACCGTATCCGCGAATTTATCAACACCTACTCCGGGCGACCCAAAGAGGAAGTGTTCAACATGGCCATCAACACCACGCTGACCCGTACCTTGATTACCTCCGGTACCATCGTCATCGTGGTTCTGATCCTGCTCATCTTCGGCGGTTCGGCCATTCGCGGTTTTGCATTCGGTATGTTCGTGGGGATACTGTTCGGTACCTACTCCTCCGTGTTCATCGCTTCCGCCCTCGTGGTGGATTTGACCAAGGAAAAAATACTGAGCGGAAAGGCAATCGAGGAAAACTCCGCTTCCGTTCCGACGAAGATCGCCAAGGCAAAGGCTTAATGATGAATGATGAATGATGAATGATGAATGATGAATAGTACGATATCCCGCTTTTTTGCAACGCCGTGCCATTCATCATTCATCTTTCATCTTTCATCATTATTTTTTCTTCTCTTCTTGGGTTGTTGTCCGCTCTGGGGACAGCCGCAGACCCTGCGCTTCAATTTTAGTTTCGCTGGCAGGCGTTACATTGCCTGCACAGCACAGGCAGAACTGCGACGAGACACGGCTGGCAATGCTTACCATCTCGTTTTTTCAAAACTCAGCCTCGGCCCCAACGGGGCGGGGTCAGGCATGTATGCCGTTTTGGGGAAAGACTGCATCCGCTTTTCCGCCGAAAATCTGCAGCTCACCGATTCCCTGCCCACGGGCTTGATTTTGGACAAAAAGGAGGACAAAGCGCTGACGTTCAAGATCACCGGAAGCGGTTTGGCGTATGTGCGCGTGGACAAAATTTACCTGCGCCCCATCAGCCGGGTCGTGGCTGACTTTAAGGGCAACGTGATCACCTCTGTGGAGTTTGCTTTCGACATTGGCGGAGTCACGCCTTCACCGCCACCACCTTCTATCGTGCCCATCCCCTTCCGACCAACGGCCAATCCGTGGACGCGACCTGACCGGCCTTGGCCAACCATTGAGCCGGATCTTCTGGCCTACGAGGAGGCCCTGAGCCAACCTGATTCCGAACGCATCCACGCCCTGCGCGTTTTTTTGGAAAAATACCCCCGATCGCCCTGGGCAGTAGAGGCTAAAAAGCGGGTGCCGCTCGATTTGGTGAAAAAAAAGGCGGGCTTTCACGAATACGCCCGCCTGTACAGCCTCCGGTACTCGAGTTGTCAGCCCTTTTTTGTGTACGACTCGATGAATATTTACGGAAAAATCGAACGCGACACCGGTACCGATTTTCAGATCACGATCGCCGGTACTCAGTTCAAGGCTTATGAACTGTATTTGGTAGATACCTGCAAGTACGCCGACGTCCGCGTTTTTCGGTGCTTGGTTAGCGGCGACGAATTTTTCTGCCTGCTCGACACCACCGACGTAGCGTACACCCTGCGCTTCATCGGCGGAAACTTCGACGGCAGGTTCTGGATCGAGTACATCAAGGACGGCAACCTGCTCCCCGGTGGCGCTGATTTTATAGCGGCATCCGATACCACGTACCGGTTTCTCAAAGAATACATTCGCAAAAAAACCGGTGCCGATGGCGACATCACCATGCGGATCATCGAAGACAACGTGATCTACCCTGTCGAGGGCAGCGTGTTTGTACCGCCTGCGCTACCGCTTTGGCCCTTCATTTTGGCCCTCCTCCTGGTAGGCGGCATCTCGTTTTTTTACAACAGACACCAAGCTATCTTGAAATACCGCGAGATGATAGCCAATATGCGTCCCACCGAGGAGATCATCATCCGCGACTATGGCTGGGTACAAAGCCCCACATCCATCCCTGGTTCGAGAAAAGTGCAAGTGCGCGACAACTATATGATCGGCTACCGGTCGCTGAAGGAAAACGAGTTCGACGGCTTGCTCCAAAAAGAGCCGCACCTGTGGCTGCGCGCAAACGACCTGTGGCCCGAAACAACGCTGGCCGATATTTACCTGAGCCAGAAGTGCGTACAGGGCATCAGTCGTTTTTTGCGGGAATACAAAAAGAGCGAATGGGTGGAAAAAACGGGTTTTTTCCCGGAAGTCCACGGGTTTTTCCTCGGCCAGTATTTCGCCTCCAAGGGCAAGGGCAAGGGCAAAGGCAGGGTCAAAGATCAGTACCGGGTGGCGGTACTGGAGTTTGTGCCCAGTGTTGCCGAGCAGCCCTTCGAGCCGCCGCCGCCATTTCAGGTCAATACCGATACCATCATGAACGCGATCCACGAGATGCAACGCAAGCATCCACAATTAGAACCGCTCGGCTGGTTTCATGTCCATCCCGGCCAAGGATTATTTCTTTCCCAGTCGGACTTGTACGTTCATGAGGCATATTTCACGGACAAGCACCAGTTTGCCTTGGAAATAGACACCGAGACACCGCAGTGGGACACCGGTTTTTTCACCCGGAAATCGTCCGGGGTGCTGAACAACGTCGGTACCGAAGAACCCACGCCAAACTGGTTCCACTGGAAAGAGATCGAGAGGAATATTGAATTATGAATGATGCTCCGCAATAAACAGGTTCGGCATCACACAGCCACCGGAGCCTTGATGAGGGGCCAGGGATCGTAGTTCAGCAGTTCAAAATCGTCGTATCGAAACGCAAACAGATCGCTCACGTCCGGGTTGATGCGCATGACGGGCAGAGGTCGCGGCTGGCGGGACAGCTGCAGTTCCACCTGTTCGAGGTGATTTAGGTAGATGTGTACGTCGCCGAACGTATGAACGAAGTGCCCCGGTTTCAGGCCGCACACCTGGGCGAGCAGGAGCGTGAGCAGGGCGTACGATGCGATATTGAAGGGCACGCCGAGGAACACATCGGCGCTGCGCTGGTACAATTGGCATGACAACCGCCCGTCGGCCACATAAAACTGAAAAAGGCAGTGGCAGGGAGCGAGGGCCATATCCGGCAGGTCGGCCACGTTCCAAGCCGACACGATCATCCGACGGCTGTCGGGATTGGCCTGGAGGGTGCGTACCACCTCGGCGATCTGGTCCACCGCGTGCCCATCGGGGCACTGCCATGAGCGCCACTGCTTGCCGTACACGGGGCCGAGATTGCCCACTTCGTCAGCCCACTCATCCCAAATACGCACGCCGTTTTCGTTCAGGTAGCCGATGTTGGTGTCGCCCCGCAAGAACCAGAGCAGTTCGTGAATCACGCTCTTGAGGTGTACCTTTTTGGTCGTCACTAACGGAAACCCCGTATTGAGGTCGAAGCGCATCTGATAACCAAAAACACTGATCGTGCCAGTGCCGGTACGGTCGTTTTTTCGGGTGCCATTTTGCAAAATATGCCGGAGGAGGTCGTGGTAGGCTTGCATGCGGCAAAAATAAAGCCTCTGTTTCACTAATCGAAGTCACACAAACTTATCTGCGCACGATGACGACGCAAACGCATCAGGTTTGGCTTTGAACACAAAACCCATGCTGAGAATGTAGCCCATAGCCTCTTTGAGCGCCGTGTTGCTCTCGAAGGCCGGGTCGGTGTTGATGTCGGCATGTACTTCGAGCGCAACATCGTAGCGGTCAAGCAATTCGCACATGGAGTAGGCTACTTCCACGGAGCGGCCCACTTCGAGTATCATGCGTTCGCGCAGGGTCATCTTGCGCTTGTTGGTGTGGTTGGAAATAAACATGAACCCGCCGCGCTTCTCCCGAAGAAAAACGATGACCGTGGCAAAATGCACTTCCTCGCCGATTACCTGTGAATCCGTGCCGATGCAAACCTTCAAACGATGCCCGGCGGCCGTTTCCCTGCGGATAGTCTCCTCCACGGCCTCAAGCAGTGGCTGTTCGATGCGTTGTCCGTTCAATCTTCTCCAGTTCATTGCATTGAGTGATTGAGTGATTGAGTGGTTGATTGAGTGGTTAGGGGATTTCCGATACCTATGCCGAGCGTCGGGTGCGACAAAATTAGTAGCAATGCCCAAACAATGCGTTTTTTTGCCCCGAAACTTGGCCGATTGCCCAAACTACACAACAAAGGCAAATCGTTCCGCAACCGCAAAACCCCTGTTTTTGTCCCAACCCTCTAACCAGAAACCTCTTTACTCATGAGCGTACTCGAACAAATCAACTCCCCTTGGCGCATGCGCTTTTTTATGTGGTGGAAACTGCCAGCGGCGGCGTTCATGGGTTTGAGCATCGCGTCATGCAGCGCCAAGCAGGCCGTAGTGCGGCTGCCATACCGGTGGCGTTCACAGAACCCCTTTCGCTCCACCTACTTTGCCGCGCAATGCGCTGCCGCAGAAATGTCCACTGGGTTGTTGGCCCTCGTTGCCCTCGACGGAAAGGAGCCGGTCTCCATGCTGATCGTAGGTATCGAGGCGGAATTTTTGAAAAAAGTCGCGGGTACGCTCTTGTTTACCTGCAACGCTGGCCAGGAAATTGCCGATGCCGTGCAGCGGGCGGTAGACAGCGGCGAGCCGAAAATGTTACGCGTGCTGTCGGTCGGCATGTTGCCCGACGGTACGGAGGCTGCTCGGATATGGGTGACGTGGTCGTTCAAAAAAAGAGGGAATACGCCATAAAGTCGCGCAGCATTTGCCATCAGGGAGCAGGCGGGCGACTGTAATTTAAACACGCTCTAAGTGGCCAATTAGTCGCCTTACCTTTGCCGCAAAAAATAGTTATGCGCTTCGACATCATCTCCGTTTTGCCAGAACTGTTGGAAAGCCCGCTCAACCATTCCATCATGCAACGGGCCAAAAACCGGGGCCTGCTCGAAGTATACCTACACAACCTGCGCGACCACGGACTCGGGCGACACAGACAGGTGGACGACTACCAGTTCGGCGGCGGTGCAGGTATGGTGATGAAGCCCGAACCGCTCGCCGCCAGTATCGAAAAACTCCAGGCCGAACGCACCTACGACGAGGTCATTTACACCTCACCCGATGGAGTTCGACTCGATCAGGCACTGTGCAACCGCCTTTCGTTGCGCCAAAACCTGTTGGTAATATGTGGGCACTACAAGGGCGTGGACGAGCGCATCCGCCAGCGGTACGTCACCCTCGAAATCAGTATCGGCGACTATGTCCTGTCCGGAGGGGAACTGGCCGCAGCGGTGCTCGTGGATGCCGTCGGGCGGCTCATCCCCGGCGTGCTCAACGACGAGACTTCCGCCCTGTTCGACAGTTTTCAGGACGACCTCCTCGCTCCGCCCGTCTATACCCGGCCTGCCGAGTGGCAAGGCATGGCGGTGCCCGATGTCCTGCTTTCCGGCAACGACAAACTGATCGAAGTGTGGCGCCATGAGCAAAGCTTGGAACGGACAAAGGCTCGTCGGCCAGACTTGTATGAGCGGGTGAGCGGGTGAGAGGGTGAGAGGGTGAGAGGGTGAGAGGGCAGGGCAGACGCATGAAAACTGACGTGCCAAAACTGGAAAAGTCAAAACATAAAAATTACATGATTGAAGATTA
>JBEBHD010000193.1:0-10707 GCA_040080915.1 Saprospiraceae bacterium | reverse complement strand
TCCAAGTGGCTGATAGTGTCGGGGTAACCGACCGTTACCCCGACACTATCAGCCACTTGGAAACATGAGCCCAATATTTACATTTTGACAACTGTTAGATACCACTACCAATGTCGCTATAAATTGTAGTAACAGTTCACGCCAGTGGCGAGATGATGCCACAATTTATAGCAACAGTTTATTTTTTTTACTCGCGGGTTCGTCGTGGAATCGAACGGGTTGGCTTTTTTTACTCGCGCATGAACGCCCAAGACGGAACAGTTCGTCAAATTTCCATTTAAATGCACATTGAGGAAGAACGAATTCCTTTTTTTCATGGAGCGGCTGCACATTTTTCATGGCCGGTTGGCGGAGCGAGTAAGCACACCCTTGGCCATCACTTCCGCACATCCACCGTGATCCTCGTAGGCCGGTTGGCCAAGTCCCAAGCCGTGTAAAAAGCGAGTTGAGCGCGTTTTGCGGCAGCGGCGGAGTCTATTTTTTCGGCAGTGTCCGTGTGTTTGTGGTAGTCGGGGTGGGTGCCGTTGAAGTAAAAAATGGCGGGCACACCCTGCTCTGCAAAGTTGTAGTGGTCGCTGCGCTCGTAGTAGCGGTTGGGGTCGCTGGGGTCGTTGTACTTGTAGTCAAGTTCGAGTTTGGTGTACACGGCATTTGCATACTCGTTTATCTCATGCAAGTCGGTGCTCATGCGGTTGGAGCCGATCACATAGATATAGTTCGGGTTGTCGGAGTGGCGGCTGTCCACGCGACCGATCATGTCAATGTTGACGTTTGCCACGGTGCGGTCGAGCGGGAAAAGCGGGAAGTCCACATAAAACTTGGAGCCGAGCAAGCCCTTTTCCTCGCCGCTGACGAGTATACAAACCACGCTGCGGCGTGGCCCTTTCCCTTCCGCCTTAGCTTTTGCAAAAGCCCGCGCGATCTCGATCACCCCGGACGTGCCGGAAGCATTGTCGTCGGCACCGGTGTACAACTTCCCGTCGTGCAGGCCCAAGTGGTCGTAGTGAGCCGTGATAATAACGTATTCGTTTTTCGCCGACGGGTCGGAGCCTTCGATCAGGCCCACAACGTTCGATCCCTGCAGGGTTTTGGTTTCCTTGGTCATGCGCACCTCGGCCTCGGTCTTGAACTTGAACGGCTTGTAGTTGCCGCGTGCACGCAAAGCCGCGTGAGCTTCCTCCACTTCTTCGGCCTTTTTTCCGAAAAGGGCCTTGGCTACTGCTGCTGAAACAAACACGCTATTGACTACCGCAGGCTTGTTCGCTGCCGCCGCTGCAGCGCTCGGCGAATACGGTTCCCAGCCCCGTCCCGACATCTGCCGGCGATTGGTTTTGAAAAAACTTTCAAAGTCAGGCTCAATGATGAACACCATCGTTGCACCCTTGTCAGTGGCGAGTTGCACCTTGCGTTTCCAGTCCAAAGCCCAAGCCGAGCGAGCCTCAACTCCGGTCAGCAGCGATTTCCCTGCCGCATCCAAGGGATCGCCGCTGTAAAAAATCACGGCTTTTCCCCGCACGTCCATTTTGCCGTAGTCGTTGTATTTTCCGTCTTCGATGCCGTAGCCCACAAAAACTAATTCTTTGATTTTGGTGGCTGGCAGGCTTGTGTTATTGGCAGCAAATACGAAGTAGTCCGAGCGATTTTTGAACTCCTGCTCCTCCACTTTCAGGGCGAGATCGGACCACGATTCGCGTTGCAGGTAAATGTTTTGAAAATAGGTGTTGCGGTCCGCCGCTTTTGGCAGGCCCAGTTCCGCAAACTGTTGAGCGATAAAATCAGCAGCAATTTGTTGGCCCTGTTCGCCCGTTTCGCGGCCTTCCATCGAGTTGGACGCGAGGGTATCAATCAGAATTTTCATGTCCGCCGCAGTGATCGTTTCGCCGTAGGCGCGGGCATCCGGGAGGGTGTACTGGCGAGGGCGCAGCCCCAATCGCGTGGTGATTGAGTCGTCAACCGGTCTGGTTTGTTGGGCAAAAACGCTGAGCGATGTGAATAGAAAAAAAATCAAAAAACGAATCATGCTTGTGTGGCTGTTAAAAAGTAAGTTGTGAACGTGCCCGCCCGCCCGGCGTGGCGTAAAAAAAAGTGTCACAGAGGCTCGTCTGGGAGGACACAAAGATAAGAATGTGCTAACGCACTTGAATACTAACTATTCAGCCGATGATCCCGCTACAGGGGAGCGCAATGAGGAGATAATTGTCTCGTGCGTCTCGGACCTGCCCCTTTGGGGCATGGGGCTATCGGCAGAATAGTTACGATGTCACTTGTTATGATCGAATGCTTTCTAACCAGCTCCTTGCGGGGTGACAAAAAACCAGCCCCCCCTAACCGTCCAACCAGCCCCCCTTTTTCACCCGCACGCGATCTTGTCCACGCGCCGCCCGTGCCTTCCGCCCTCGAATTCGGTTGACAGAAAAATCCGAACCATTGCCTGGGCCAGTATCTCGGGCACAAACCGCGCGGGCACGGCGATCACGTTGGCATTGTTGTGCTGGCGGGCCAGTACGGCGATTTCTTCCGTCCAGCACAAAGCGCAGCGCACATTTGGGTGTTTGTTGGCGGCCATGGCCACACCGTTTCCGCTTCCGCACATGACGATACCGCGATCGGCCTGGCCGGATTCGACAGCCGATGCCACCGCGTGAGCGAAATCGGGGTAGTCCACTGATTCCAATGAGTGGGTACCGAAATCCAGTACCATGTGGCCTGCCCGTTGAAGCATGGCCACCAATCCGTCTTTGTACGGAAAACCGGCGTGGTCACAGCCTATCGCGATGTTCATGGAGTGCTTGATCGAATGACGGGCAAAGGTAAAGTTTTGGCTGAAAGCCGCCTTTGCTCATTTTGGCCATTCGCCCAATGCACCAATTGGGTGCGTGAACGTACTTTTGGCCCCCGCCAAACTACAACACAACTTCGCTACCGCACCATGCTGCTTCGCACACTGACCACTTCGCTCTCGATCTTTTTTTGTTTTCAACTTTCCGCCCAGACCGTTCATTTTTCGCAGTATTTTTTGAAAAAAACTGCTCCCAGCCTGCAAACCCAATTTTTCAACGGCGAAACTGCCGACCTGCTCGTGGTATTTCGGGAAAAAGCCGACCTCGCGCCAGCAGCCCGGATCAGCGGCAAGGCCGAAAAGGCGCGGTTTGTCCAAAGCCGCTTGGTGCAAGTGGCCGAACGGAGCCAAGTCCATGCACGCCAAATCCTGCACGATCGGGGGGCTGTCGCCAACAGTTTTTACTTGGTGAATGCCATTGCCGTGGTCGGAGCAGATGCTGGCTTGGCCAACGATCTGGCCCATTTGCCCGAAGTGGCCCAATTGGTGCCCGACCCAACCATCGCCCTCAGCCTGCCCGAGTCACCTGTTGAGTCCACATCCATCGCTCAACGCGGTGCCATCGAATGGGGCATCGAAAAAATAAACGCACCCGCCGTTTGGGCCTTGGGCTACACAGGTCAGGGCATCACCGTGGCCGGTGCTGATACCGGCTACGAGTGGGAGCACCGCGCTATTCAGCCCCACTACCGCGGCTACGACAACTTCAGCGGTACCGCCAACCACAACTACAACTGGCACGATGCCATCCACGAGATCAGCCCGCTCAGCGGCGACAGCATTCCCGACCCGGCGAACAACCCGTGCGGCGTAAACTCGAAAATTCCCTGCGACGACCACAGCCACGGCACCCACACGATGGGCACGATGGTGGGCGACGACGGCCAAGGCAACCAAATCGGCGTGGCCCCTGGTGCCCAATGGATAGCCTGCCGCAACATGGAGCGCGGAAACGGCAAGCCCTCGTCGTACATCGAGTGCTTCGAGTGGTTTCTCGCGCCCACCGATCTCGACGGCCTCAACCCCGACCCGGCCAAGGCACCGCACGTAGTGAACAACTCCTGGTACTGCTCCGTCGGCGAGGGCTGCACCGACCGCACGGTGGATGCCCTGCTGCGTCAAGCCGTAGTAGCCCTGCGTGCTTCCGGCGTGGTGGTAGTGGTGAGCAACGGCAACTCCGGTTCCCAGGGTTGTGCCAGCACCACCGGCCCGCCCGCCTATTTTGAAGAAAGTTTCAGCGTAGGCGCTACCGAGAGCAACGACACCATCACGGGTTTCAGCAGCCGTGGGCCGGTGGCCATTGACAGCAGTTTTCGTGTCAAACCCAACGTGGTGGCACCCGGCGCAGGTATCCGCTCTTGCGTGCGTTTCGGCGGCTATGCACACTATTGGGGCACGAGCATGGCCGGGCCGCATGTCGCGGGCCTCGTGGCATTAGTGCTCTCGGCACGCCCTGACCTGGCGGGCGAGGTGGACATCATCGAGGATATCATCGAAGAAACCGCCATCCCCAAGTTCGACACGACCGACTGCTCCGACAACGGCGGCCAAAATTACCCGAACAACGCCTACGGATATGGCCGGGTGGATGCCCTCGCCGCCGTGCTCAAGGCGCTGACATTGCTCGGCCCCAAACATGACTTCGCTCCACCCAACTTAGAGGCAGTTGTTTTTCCAAACCCTGTTTCCGACGAGGCTATTTTTGTGATAAAAAATGCCTCCGGGGGCGTTGCGCTGGATATTTTCAACACCAATGGCCAATTGGTGCTCCGTTCAGAACAAGCCGCATTAACAGATAACTTCCGCATAGAGGTGCCGATAGGGGGCGTGCCAGCGGGGGTTTATTTTTGGAAAATTCGTGCAACGGGAAGCGTGTTAGCGGGAAAATTTGTAAAAAAATAATACCCCTCAAACAACCTGAAACCCAAAAGCATACGGGTCATCCTCCGGGTCAATAACAATCGTGTTATAACCGGTCACCCGTGCCCAGCCTTCAATACTCGGCACGATGGCTTCAAATGGCCCGCAGGTTGTGGAGGCCTCCACTCGACCGGTGAATTTGCTCCCAATTATACTTTCGTGAACAAAAGTGTCGCCGACATGGAGTTTGCCTTTGGCGGCCCACTGCGCCATGCGGGCCGAGGTGCCCGTGCCACAGGGTGACCGGTCTATGGCTTTGTCGCCATAAAAAACCGCATTTCGCGCCCTGGAGGCGGGGTCGAGCGGGGTGCCCGCCCAGAGCAGGTGGCTCAGGCCCGCAATACGCGGATCGGTCGGATGCTGAAATGTGTACTGGTCGTTCAGCCGCTGTCGGAGGACGGGGCTCCAGCGGATGAGGTCGCCAGCAGTGTAGTGCTCAATGCCCCGAAAATTGTCCTGCGGGTCCACGATGGCGTAAAAGTTGCCGCCGTAGGCTACATCCACATGCAGCGGGCCCAGGTCAGGGCATTCGACGGCCATCCTTTCCCGGTACAAAAACGAGGGAATATTGGTGAGTTTCACTGACTTTACCTTCCGGCCTTCCTGCTGGTATTCCACCAACACCAAACCCGCCGGTGTTTCGAGGCGTAGTTTGCCCGGTGTTTTGGGCAGCACCAACCCCTCTTCCACAGCAATTGTGACGGTGCCGATGGTGCCGTGCCCGCACATAGGCAGGCAGCCGCTGGTTTCGATAAACAAAACACCCACGTCGTTGGCCGGGTCGGCGGGCGGGTACAGGATGCTGCCCGACATCATGTCGTGGCCGCGCGGCTCGAACATCAATCCTTTGCGAATCCAGTCGAATTCGCGCAGAAAATGCTGCCGCCGTTCGGCCATATCGGCCCCTTGCAGCAGCGGCCCGCCGCCCGCCACGAGCCGAACGGGATTGCCGCACGTGTGGGCATCAATGCAGAAAAAGGTCTTGCGCATCACAGTTGCGGTCGGGTGTCGAGGGCGCGTTGGATGATCCTCTGCACGCGCTCGCGCTCGGTGCCGTGCAGGGGCTGGCGAGGCGGACGCACGTGCTCGGTGCCTAAGCCGGTCATTGCCTCGGCCAGTTTGATGTTTTGCACCAATTGCGGGTGAATGTCTAGCTCGAGTAAAGGCATGAACCACTGGTAAATACGTCTCGCCTCCTCAATCCGCCCCGCCTTGGCCAGCTGATAAACCGCTACCGTTTCGCGCGGAAACGCATCCACGAGGCCCGCTACCCAACCGTGTGCGCCCATAAGCAATTCTTCGAGGGCGAGCGTGTCCACACCGCACAGGATTTTCAACCGGTCGCCGAAACGGGTCAGCAAACGTGTCACATTCGTCACGTCGCGGGTACTTTCCTTCACAGCCTGAATATTTTCAAGCCGGAGCAGCTCCTCGAACATGTTGAGCGTGACCTCTACTTTGTAGTCCACAGGGTTGTTGTACACGAGAATGGGCAGGTCCGTACCCTCGGCCACGGCTCGGAAATAGTCGGTCGTTTCCCGGTCGGTGGGCCGGTAGAGTAGGGGAGGCAGCACCATTAAACCATCGGCTCCGCTGTCTTGTGCTTTGCGGGCGAAACGCAGGGCGCTGTGCGTGGCACTCTCGGCCAGATTAAGGATCACCGGCACGCGGCCCTTAGCCAACTCTTTGGCCGCCGTGAGCAGTTCGATGCGCTCGTCGTGGGACAGGGTGCTGGACTCGCCCAGCGATCCGCCGATGATGATGCCGTGTACGCCAGCCTCGATCTGAGCACGCAGGTTGTGCAAAAAAGTCGGTATGTCGAGGTCTCCCGACTCGGTAAACTTGGTGGTGACAGCGGGATAGACTCCGTTCCAGGAAATGTGCATGTGAAGGGCGGTTGGCGCAGTTTTCGGCGTTCGATGGCACAAAGGAAAAGTATTTTCGAGATTGGCAAGGCATTGAGGTGATACCTTTGTTGGCATGATAAATTCTACGCATTTGCCAATGCCCGTCCTTGAAATTTGTGTCACCAACATCCAGTCGGCGGTAGCGGCCCAGCAAGGCGGTGCGCACCGTGTAGAGCTGTGCGCGGCGCTGGACTCGGGGGGGCTTACACCCTCTGCAGGGCTGATTCGCGCCGTTCGAGGGTATCTCGACATTCCGGTCAACGTGCTCATTCGCCCACGCGAGGGCAATTTTTGCTACACCGATGCCGAACTGGCCATCATGCTCGCCGATATTGATTTTTGCCGACAGTCTGGTGCCAGCGGGGTGGTCATCGGTGTGCTGGACGCTGCCAGCCGACTGGACGTGCCCAAGATGCAGGCCCTTTTGGCCGCAGCCAGCGGCATGGATATTACCTTCCACCGAGCCTTCGACTTTGTGCCCGACCCGTTCGAGGCTCTCGACGTGCTCATCAAGTTAGGCGTTTCTCGGGTACTCAGTTCCGGGCAGGCCGCATCGGCCCACGAGGGGCGGTTTTTATTGAAAAAAATGGCAGAATACGCCGCCGGGCGTATCAGTGTGATGCCGGGCGCGGGCCTGTCGGCCCAAAACATCCGCGCCGTTGCAGCGGCCACCGGGGCTTGGGAATTTCACCTGTCGGCGAAAAAAAAGGTGATACAAACCGGAGCGGCCAGCGAAATACCCGGGCTGGAGTGGCAATACTGGGAAAGCGAGGAGGCGCAGGTTCGGGAAACTTCGGCGATTTTGGCGCTTCTTCCGGGCGGCAGCCACTTCTAGTGCCGAAAATGCCGAAACCCGGTCATCACCATTGCCATACCGTGTTGGTCGCAAGCACTGATGCTGTCTTGGTCTTTCACCGAGCCGCCGGGCTGGATCACCGCCGTTATGCCTGCATCGGCGGCGATTTCCACGCAATCGGGAAACGGGAAAAACGCATCAGAGGCCATGACCGCTCCGGACAAATCGAAACCGAATGAGCGGGCCTTCGCAATGGCTTGGCGCAGCGCGTCCACCCTCGAAGGCTGGCCACAGCCCATTCCGATCAACTGGCGGTCTTTGACCAAAGCAATGGCGTTGGACTTCAGGTGCTTCACACATTTCACGGCAAATAGCAATTCACCCAATTCTTGCGGCGAAGGCTGGCGCTTGGTCACTGGCTTGAGGTCGGACTCGGTTTCCGTTTTCAGGTCGGTATCCTGCTCCACGACACCGTTGAGCAGGCTGCGGAAACTGCGGGGCTGCACGTCGAAGGATTTAATTTTCAGCAAAATGCGCTGCTCTTTTTTGCGCAGCAGGTTTAGCGCGTCCGGGTCGAAGTCCGGCGCGATGAGCACTTCGTAAAATAGTCGGTTGATTTCCTCCGCCGTGGCGAGGTCCACTTTGGCATTGGTCACGAAAATGCCGCCAAAGGCCGAAGTGGAATCGCAGGCCAAGGCTGCCGTCCAAGCCTCTGCGAGCGTATCGCGGCGGGCCACCCCGCAGGCGTTGGTGTGCTTGAGGATGGCGAATGTGGGCCTGCCGAGGTGAAACTCGCGCATGAGCTGCACAGCAGCGTCAATGTCCACGAGGTTGTTGTATGAAATGGATTTGCCGCTGAGTTTTTCAAACACGCGGTCAAAATCGCCGAAGAAAACACCGGCCTGGTGCGGATTTTCGCCGTAACGCAGGATATCAGAGCGGTGAATGGAGTACTTGAAGGCGATGTCAGTAGTGCCTTCGTTGAACCAGTTGAAAATGGCGATATCGTAGTTGGAAGTTGCCTTGAACGCCCGCCGCGCCAGTTCGCGGCGGTTGTCGGGCGTGGTCTCGCCGCTTTGCGTTTCGAGCAAGTGTAGGAAAAACAGGTACTCTTCCTTGGAAGCTACAACGGCCACGTCGTTCCAGTTTTTGGCCGCTGCGCGGATCAATGAAACACCGCCGATGTCAATTTTTTCGATGATTTCTGCCTGGTCGTTGCTAACGGCTACCGTATCCTCAAACGGGTACAAGTCCACGATTACACAATCTATTTCGGGGATGCCGTATTGGGCAAGTTGCTCCAAGTGCGCCGGCTCGCGCCGCGCCAAAAGGCCGCCAAACACAGCGGGGTGCAGGGTTTTTACCCGCCCGTCGAGGATGCTGGGATAGCCCGTGAGGCTTTCGACGGTGGTAACCGGGATGCCAAGTTTTTCGATGTAGCTCTGTGTACCGCCGGTGCTGTACAACGTCACGCCCAGCCTGTGCAATTGGCGGATGATGGGTTCGAGGCCGTCCTTGGAGTACACGGAAACGAGTGCTGAGCGGATTTTTCGGGTTGCAGGCATTGCGGGTTGTGCTTTTGTCATGGTTGAAAAATTGAGGGTGCGAAGGTACAAACATGTGTTGTTTCACCGCATCTGCGCATATTTTGCGTACGCCGCTTTTGTCATTCCACCGGAATGACAAAAGCGAACGCAGCAACCATTGGTGGCGGTGCAGTTACCGCACAAGTGTCAAATCTGTCGTGTAGTTCAGCCGATCGCGAAAAACAAAAGCATAGGAAAATACATCATTATGTTCCAACCATTCAGCAAAACCAAGCCCACTGCCGCGCAGGTCTTGCACGGAAATATTGGAGCGTTGCCCTTGAAAAAAGCCCTCGAACCGCTCCGGCAAGGGCAGCAGCGGCCAATCGGCGATTTGCTGCAAGCGGCTGAGCAAATCGCGAACGCGCGGGTCGTTCGGGTTGTCGAACTGGGCCTGAAAACCGTTCAAACCCAAATTTTTTGATCGGTAGATGGAGGCTGGCAGTGGACGGCAAAGGGTGTTTCCTGACAGTGGATGCAGGATTTTTTCGGACAAAACCTGCTCGAAATCGGGTGTTTGCAGCGCCGGAAGCACAGCCATGAATGCCGGTAGCGGCAGCCAGTTCCGAACCCAGTCCTCCACGTTCTCCCGGTAGTGCTGTGCGTTGACAAATGCCGAATCGGCCAGCCAGACAAGCGGCGCGACGCGTTCGGCAAGGCTGTTTTCGGAAAAAAGCCAGAGCAGAAAATGAACGGTCGCCAGGGGGTATTTTTGGTGAAACCCCTGCGATACGGAGCGGTTGGCCAGTATGTTGGGGTTCAATGTGTGCGAATGGCCGGGCAGTTCCTCCTGCTCGTCCAACGAGATGATATGGTGCCCGAGGCTGGGCACGGTGCCGAGGCAAATGTCCAAGTCCACAGCCACAAGCTTACCTGATTGTAGTTTTTGCCAAAAACCGGTTGCATCGCTGGCAAACCACAACCGGTTGTATCCGCAATACACGCCCTCCACCGGCCACCCGAAACGCCCGTGCAGGTACGCCGCCGACAACAGGCTATCGAGGTCGTTGCCGATGATCATGCCCTCCACATAGTCGGGGCGGGCAAAGGGGAGAAATTGCTGTGCAGTGGTCGGCATCAGAGATTTGTATATCAAAATGGCGTTGTAATTTTAACCACAGTTTTTCACCACAGATTCACACAGATTCACACAGATTCACACAGATTCACACAGATTCACACAGATTCACACAGATTCACACAGATTCACACAGGTTTTTTCTCTGTCCGTTTAAAAATCTGTGTGAATCTGTGAAAATCTGTGGTGAAAAACTGTGCGGTTAGGACCGCCTCATACTGGTGCTAAGTAGTTACATTATTTGAATTTCGGATTGTTAATGAACTTTTCATCCGTCAGGCTTGCTAAAAATGCTACCAAATCGGCCTTTTCCTGCACATTCAAGCCCAGTGGTTTGACCAGATGGCTCTTGTGCGGGTGGTTTTTTCCGCCCGAATCATAATGCTCAACAACTGCTGCAAGACTCCAAAAACTGCCGTCGTGCATGAAAGGCGCAGTCACACCTACGTTCCGCAGCGTCGGCACTTTGAAGCGGGCGATGTCCGCAGGTTCTTTGGTCAGGCGGAAGCGTCCGGGGTCGAGGTAATTCTCGTACAAACCGTTGTTCTCGAAAGCGTAGTTTGAAAAATTGAACCCAGCGT
>JBEBHD010000022.1:0-37010 GCA_040080915.1 Saprospiraceae bacterium | reverse complement strand
GGGTGGCGTTAGCGTTGGGGGTCATCATGTTCATCACGCTGACCGACACGTTGGCCGCCTGGCCGGCGGTAAAGGTCGGGAAGGCAGCGATTCCGTCCTCGTCTGCTCCGTCGCCGTTGGCAAGGGCAGAGGGTTGGCCGTTGGCTTCCGCATCTACCGTGGCACCGATTTTCAGACCTGCGACAATAGTGTGGCAGGGGCCGTTGTTGGCCGTAGTGGTTTGGTAGTCGCCTGCGGCGGTACCGGAAGTACCATCGGCCAAGTCGCCGTAGTCCGAGACGGTGCAAACGCCCAGTTCAAGTACCACTTTGCAGCATGCAGACACCAGGCAGCCCAAGTTGTCGGTAGCCGTCCAGTAGTAAGTACCTACTTGATTTGCATTTGTATAAATCTGGCCATTGTGTACGACCACCGGCAAACCGGGGCCGTCACCGTCGGCATCGTAAAACCACTGGTAGTTCGTCCAGCCAGCATCGGCTGTGAGGGTGTAGCTCTCGCCGGGGCAAATCGGGTAAGGAGGCGGGCATACTTTTACCAGGTAATCTTCCACCTCGCCGTCGTTTGCGCAGCCGAAGGCCGTCAGGCCGGTTTGGGTGCTGAGGCGGAAGCGCGCGCCGAGGTTGGTATTCGTCACGGCACCGGCGGGTACATTGAACGTCAGCGTCACATTGGCGTTGGTGCTGTTGGGCACGGCTACGGTGGCGGATTCGCCCGTGTCGCCGAAGTCGCCGTCATTGTTCCAGTCAATAAAACCGTACAGCGTGGCTGCTGCGCCGGGTGTCATCATGTTCATCACGCTGACCATCACGTTTGCCGAGGAACCGGCGGTGAAGACCGGGAAGGCAGCGATGCCGTCCTCGTCCGCGCCGTCGCCGGTGGCGAGGGCACTGGGCTGGCCGTCGGCTTCACTGTCCACCGTGGCACCGATTTTCAGGCCTGTGACGATGGTGTGGCAGGGGCCGTTAGTAACCGTGAGCGTCTGGTAGTCGCCTGCGGCGGTACCGATGACACCGTTGTCGGCGAGGTCGCCGTAGTCTTTTTGGCAGGCTTGCGTTGTGACCGTCACCGGGCAGCAAAGTTCGATCGGGCAGTTGTTGCCGTCCGTGGCGGTGAAGTAAAACTCCTCCGAACCGTCGGCCATGCCGGCGGTGTTGCTATTGACCACGAGGTTTTGGCTGGATCCCACTACCGTACCGGCTTCGTTGAACCACTGGTAGTTGGTCAAGCCTGCCTGGGCGGTGAGGGTGACGCTGGTGGAACCGTCGTTGCAAACGGTTTGGGCAGGTACGCCATCACAGTCGCGCAGGGATTGCTCTTCAAAGAAATATTTGAAGCCTCCGGGTTTTTGGTGGAGGTTCCAGTTGTTCAGGTAATTGGCGTTAGCATTGTTGATCAGCGGTTCGTGGTCCAAGAACTGAATGGGTGCCAGATAGCCCTGATTAATGCCCGCGCCAGCGCCGTAGCCCGGGGTGATGCGCAAACTCACGGCATCCGGGTTGACGGAGGAAAGGTGGAACGTCAGTTCGATCTTGCTCCAGCCATGGCTGGGGATCCAACGATTGTTGGTCGTATTGCTCTGGTTGACCAATGCGGGCTGTGCGCCGGTGCGTGTCCACAGCGAAGCGGCATCCTCCGCATACGTGATCTGGGCAGGGGCAAAAAACACCGCGCCTGTGGCCATTTCGAACAAGAGATTGCCCGCGCCGTCGTAGAAGCGCTGCGTCAGGTAGGGCGCGTCGGCGTTGAAGGCCGGGCCAAATTGGTCCGTACTCGGGCAGAACCAGATTTCAAATTTCGTGTCGCCGTCGGTCATCGTCGAAGGAAGGACGTTGGTACCGAAGTCGTTGTTGCCGAAATTGTACCGGTACTCCAACGTATTGCCTGCGTTGCAAGCCAGGAAATTGCCAGCATTGCTGCCAAAACGGTCGTAAGCGCCCACAGATGTATAGAGGTGCTTGGACACATAGCCGTCCAGGTTATCGGCACCGCGCAAGGGCGAGGTCCAGCCGCCACAGCCTGTTGAAGGTGTGGGGTTGTCAGGTCCACAGTCCTGAGGTGTGCCGCCGTAGACGATGCCAAAGCGCTGGGAGTTGTACATTTCCACGCCCCAAGCATTGCCCGAGTTGGTCGCGTTGTCGTGGTAAGGCGGCCAGATGCCATCCGGATCATTGACATAACCGTCTTCCAACTCAAAGCCCCTGCCGACAGCGGTGCCAGCGTATTCCACGCCATTGATGGTGACGGTGGCGCAGTTAACATCGGGGCAGCCCGGTGTTTCCGTCAAGCACATTGCATCCACCTTCGCCGCATCGAAACCAATACTGCCATCCCGGAAGGTCATGCCAAAGGATACCCGCACAAAAGCCGCATTGGCCGGGGCTGCGGGCAGGTTCAGGGTGTACGGCCCGCCGAGATCATTGTTGATTTGGTGCGTTATGTCATGCACCTGCGCCGTTCCGACGACAGCGTTCGACGCATCGCGGTATTCCAGCGTGACATCGCCGTTGTCCTGTGCAGGGAAGTGCATACCCGAGTAGAACGTGAGCGTGTATGTGGAACCTGGTGTGGCGGCCACTTGCTGGTACACGCGACTGCCCACGAGGTTCTCGCTGAATGCAGCAGCCTCTCCGTCGGGGATCGTCCAGTCGGGATCGAAAGCAACATTGGTTTGAGCCGTGGCTACGCCCGTCCAACTAGGGAGCGTAGGTGTTTGCACGCCGTTGACGAAGGTACCCTCCTCGAAAGAGCCGTTGGCCAGAAGGTTGTTCGGGCAGAAGGGGGCTGGCGGATCAATGCTTAAGCACCACTTGTCTGTTTTGAATGAAGGCCCACCATTGGAATAGGTATTGGCCGAGGTGCTGGCCATGACCCGTACTTTGGTAGTGCCAGCCGGGGCCACCCCATTGAGGGTGTATTGTTGAAACGAACCGGACAAGTCCACGTCTTCGTCCACCTGCACGGCGTGCTCCGAAAGTACCGTATTCGAGGCATCAAGGAATTGAATCTTGATCTGGCTGTTGTTGTCCGGGTTGTGTACTGCCGCAGCCACGGAAAGATTCACCGTGGATCCAGGCGTGGTGGGCACGTCCTGATATAGCACATTGGGGCTGTTCGTATTGTCGGATACGATGACTGAGTAATACGAACCATCCACATTAGCGAACGGGCCTGGGGCGATAGAGTTCAGCAACACCTCGTCATTGCCGGGAAAGCCAGGCGTGATGGTCCATCCGGTAAAATTCCCAGTCTCGAAAGAGGCATTTGTGAGCAGATTATTAGGGCAGTATTCCGCCTCCGAGATACACACATTGTCCAGCAGCAAGTCTTTTCCCGATCCGTTTGGACTGATGTTGGAAAACAACGGTGCGATGAGCGTAGCCCCGCCGGGTGCGGCGGGGATCGTGATGGTGATAGTCAGGCGCCGCCAGTTGAGGTTGTCCCAAGCGGAAATGGGCACGGACGACACCGTCGCATTGGTCATCAGGTCGGTGAATGACGTGAAGTTATGCTGGGCCAACTGGCTGAAGCCCGCGTCGTAGTAGCGTATCTCGAACACAGGCTCCACGGTGCCTGAGCCGCCGTTTGGCTGGCTCTGGTCGAAGCCCGCCACGTCCATACATATCTTGTACGTTTTGCCGGGCACGAGGACGTTGCTCGAAATGTTCATTTGCTTGTACATGCACTTCTGGGGGTCGAGGTACATGAAGCGGTTGCCGTCGGTCGCCTTGGAGGCATCCTGCACCCAATAAATGGTGTTGTCCGACTCCCAGTAGGTCGTGGAAGAGGGGTTTTGCAGATCGGCGTTGTTGGGGTCCACGATGCTGGCATCGGCTACGAAGTTGCCGTTTTCGAAGCTGCCGTTGTCCACGAGATTGGTGGCAGGGCAGCAATCGGGCAGCACCGGTCGCACGGAGTTGTCGTGAATGGTGAAGGAGCCGGCAGAAGTTCTACCCGCCGTTTCGTTCGGGTCGGAGATGCTGCTGCTGCGCCAGAAAAGGATCTCGACTTTTTTGATCGGCGTGGCGGAAGGAATGAAGAACTCAATGTTTCCGTATTCAAAATCCGCTTGCCTGACATCGGCGTTTGCGTGCGCATAAAAACCACCCGTGCCGTCGGCCGTGATGGCCATGCCACCAGAGGTAATGGAATTGTCGCAGATCAGGTAGGAGCCGTCAATGTTGGACAAACTGATCGAAACCTGGTTATTGTTTTCGTCGTAAGCCCGCACCCGGATCCATTCTACAGAAGGGGTGGCGACGGTTCCGATGTTGGACAAACTGCCGATGCGGAACATCTGCAGTACCACCGGTTCGCTGTATGTTGTGGTAAAAACGGTAGGGCCGGTAGCAGTACCGGGCGTTCCGCCCACATCGTCCGTGTTGCTGACAAAGCGCACGGCTTCGTGGTAAAAAGTAGCGCAGTGGGGGGCATTGACACCAGTTGAACCAAACTGGCCATCACAACCGGCACCCTCCACGGCTTCGTCGCCAGCGGGCACATATTTGTTGGGCGCGTCGCCGTCCCAGCCGTTTGTGGAGTAGGAATAGGTCACATCCACGCCCGAGCCTTTCCAGTTGGGAAATGTCTGGGCAGTGATATTGCTGGGGGCGCACAGGGGGCCGGAGAGCCAGCCACTGGCGGGGTTTTGGTTGTTGGTGCCCGACTCAAAATTCGCCGTTGTAAATTGACCAAATAGATTAGTCGTAGTCAGCGAAACAAACAGGGCCATAAAAGAAAGGGCGACTGGTACAAATTTGCTCTTCATGATATTAGGATATTTTACCTTTCAGGATGATAGATTTTGTAGTATGGATTTGTTCGCCCGGGGGCGCAAAAGCCGTTTTGAAAACCCCGTTCGGGTGGTTCAAAACTGCTTTTGCGTTGCCGTCGGGCTATGGGTTCAGTTGCCGTTTTTGTTGACTGTTGTTCCGCCGCAGGGCAGGTTCGGGCAGGGTATGCAGGGCGCGGGCGCGTCGTATGCGGCCTGTGCCGTGACCGAGCAGCCTGGCGAGTTCACGAAAAATGCCGTCACATTGATGTCCTGCAAGCCGTTGGCCGTCAGTCCAGTGATGGTTATGGTTTGCGAGCTGCTCGTCAGGGCTACAGTAGTTGTAGCACCGGCGGATGTGTTCACCGTGATGTTGCCCGCAGGTGGGTTGCTGTACGTCACCACCACGCTCAGGGAGTAGGTGTTGGTGTTCGGGTCGCACACCGAGGGCGTGGCACTGGTGATGCTCAGCGAGCGCACCGTAATGGTGTACGTGCAGGAGCCGGGGCAGTTATTCGCGTCTGTGTAGTTGTAGGTGATTGTATGCACACCCGCGCCCGCAGTCGCCGGGTTGAACATGCCCGCCGATACGCCCGTACCGCTGTATGTGCCGCCCGTGGGGGTGGCACCGGTTAGGGCAAAGGCCGCATCAGAAAGGCAGACCGTCAGGTTAGCCGGGCAGTTCACCACCGGCAGCGCCGCCACCGTGATGGTGTACGTGCAGGAGCCAGGGCAGTTGTTCGCGTCCGTGTAGTTGTACGTGATCGTATGCACGCCCACGCCAGCCGTGGCCGGGTTGAACATGCCTGCTGAAACGCCCGTACCGCTGTATGTACCGCCCGAAGGGGTGGCACCGCCAAGCGCAAACGCCGGGGCGTTGATGCACACCGTAATGTTAGCCGGGCAGTTCACCACCGGCAGCGCAGCCACCGTGATGGTGTACGTGCAGGAGCCAGGGCAGTTGTTCGCGTCCGTGTAGTTGTACGTGATCGTATGTGTGCCCACACCGGCCGTGGCCGGGTTGAACATACCTGCCGATACGCCCGTACCGCTGTACGTACCGCCCGTGGGGGTGGCGCCGCCAAGCGCAAACGCCGGAGCGTTGATGCACACCGTTATGTTCGGCGGGCAGGTAACCGTCGGGGTGGAGTTCACCGTGGCCGTCACTTCCGCCGTGCCCGTGCAGTTGTTGTTGTCCGTGACCGTCACGGTGTAGGTGCCGCTCATGGCCGGGGTGGCGTTGGGGCGGCTGGGGTTCTGATCCGAGGAGGTGTAGCCACCGGGGCCTGCCCAGTTATACGTGTAGGGCGAAGCGCCGCCGGAGGGCGACGAGGTCAGGTTAAGCGTGTTGCCTGCGCAGATGGGGCTGTTGGAGCCGGCGTTGGCGGTGATGGTGGGGCAGGCTACAGCACAAGTTTTCGCCAACACATCGAACGGACTATTGTGAATAACCGACAGCAGGCCGCCGGCAAATGTGTTGACAAAAACCCCGGTAGTGCCGTTGAATTTGTACACGGAGTGCTGGTTGAACTGGCTGGCGTAAATGTTGCAATCGGGCAGGAAGCGCACGTTCTGTGCCGTAGCAATGGACTGGCCACTGGTATAGCAGCGGGTGATAGCCCCCGAACTCACGTTCAGGCGAGCGACACATTGCCAGCCACCGTTGGCGATGTAGAGGAAACCGTCGGGGCCAAAGTCAACGCCATGCGGATCGCTCAGGTCGCCGCCAGTGTACACTACGCTGACAAAAGCGCCGGGGCTGCCGCCGCCAGGCCCTTGGTATTTCAATATCTGGCTGTTGTTGTTGCTGGCCACGTACAGGAAACCGTCGGGGCCGAAGGCAAAGCCTTGCGGAACGCTCAGGCCGCCGCTGCCGCTGGTTACAAAGTCGCCGATCAGGGCACCGGTGGTGCCGTTATACTTGATGATCTTGTGGTTGGCACCGCTGGAAACGTACAAGTGGCCGTCAGGGCCGAAATGCAGGTCCCAAGGCTGGCTCATGACACCCAAGCCTGCCGTCACAAAGATGTCAATGAACGCTCCGGTCGTGCCGTTGTAGCGGGCCACGCGGTTGGTCTGAAAATCCACCACGTACAGGTTGCCGTCGGGGCCGAATTCCATGCCGCGGGGGGCATTGAGGCCGCCTGAACCAACTGCGACAAAATCGCCCAAGTCCGCGCCGGAAGACGAATACCGGCGGATGCGGCTTTCAGTGGCATCGCTGACCAATACTTCGTAGCAGGGCACCACTTTGATCAAGTAGTCCTCCACCTCGCCATCGGTAGCACATCCATGTGCAGTCAGGCCGCTTTGTGTGCTGAGGCGGAAGCGGGCACCTACGGTTCTGGCATCCGTGGCGGTAAAGTCGGGCACGGTGAAGTTCAGCGTCACGTTTCCGTTGGTACCATTGGGTACGGCTACAGTTACCGCTTCATTGGCATCCGTGAACACACCGTTGTTGTTCCAGTCAATAAAACCGTACAGCGTGGCAGCCGAGCCGGTCGTGTTCATCACATTGACCGACACGTTGGCAGCCGAGCCGGCGGTGAAGGTGGGGAAGGTGGCGATGCCGTCTTCGTCATCGGTGTTGGTGTCGTCGCCGGTGGCGAGGGAAGAGGGTTGGCCGTCGGCCTCTCCGTCCACCGTGGCACCGATTTTCAGGCCGCTGACAATGGTGTGGCAGGGACCGTTATTGGCGGTGAGGGTTTGGTAGTCGCCTGTGGCGGTGCCGGAGGTTCCGTCGGCGAGGTCGCCGTAGTCTGTTGCCGTGGCACAGGTTACGAAAAGCATATCACCCAGATGGTGGAAGTACAGTCCGCTGCTCGGGCTGGAGTCGTGCCATAAGACCCAACTGGTGCCGTTCCATTTGAAAATCTGGTGGCTGTTATTTGCCGTGAAGTAAAGCATACAATCGGGACCAAAACGCAATGGGTTGATCCCACCTTGGGTGCCGGGGGAGCCTGCCAAAACCGTGAGAACGCCCGTGTTCACGTCGCCTTTCAAGACCCGATAAAGCGCCGGGTGCTCATCGCTGATGTACAGGTAGCCGTCCGGGCCAAACTCTATGAAGCCAGGTTCGAACAGGTCAACGCCGCCGGAGGTTTGGAAGGCAATGCTAACAAAGGCACCAGTCGTTGCGTTGTACTTCAAGACCTTGTCTGTGTTTTTGCTGGAGATGTACAGGAATTGGTTGTCGGGCGAAAACTGCATGTCGCCAGGGTTGTCCAAGCCACCAGAGTTGGCCGCTACGAAGACACCCATGAAGGCTCCTGTGATCCCGTTATAGCGTTCTACATTATCCGAAAGCCGTCCAAGGACGTACATATTTCCGTCGGGTCCGAAAAGCAGTTGGGTTGGGGCCAAGGCCGTGAGCGTAGCGAAGGTACTTATCAGTGCTCCGGTTACCGGGTCATGTTTAACTACGGTATTGGCGTTCGCATCTACGACGTATAAATATCCACCAGGCCCCAAAGCGATGCCTTCTGGAATGTATGTACCGGGAGCATCGTAAAAAACACCGAGGTTTACGCCATTCTGATCAAAACGCTCCAATTCGTTTCGATCCTGGCCAGTGGTTATTAATTGCCAACACGCGGGCGCTACCCAAACCTTGTAATCCTCCACTTCTCCGTCCGTAGCACAGCCATGAGCCGTCAGGCCGCTTTGGGTGCTCAGGCGAAAACGGGCACCGAGACCCGCTCCCGTAGTAGCTCCGGCTGGTACCGTGAACGCCAGGGTCACGTTTCCGTTGGTACCATTGGGTACGGCTACGGTAACCGCTTCATTGGCATCCGTGAACACACCGTTGTTGTTCCAGTCAATAAAACCGTAAAGTGTGGCAGCCGAGCCGGTCGTGTTCATCACATTGACCGACACGTTGGCAGCCGAGCCGGCGGCGAAGGTGGGGAAGGCGGCGATGCCGTCTTCGTCATCGGTGTTGGTGTCGTCGCCGGTGGCCAAAGCGCTGGGCTGGCCGTTGGTCTCACCGTCCACCGTGGCACCGATTTTCAGGCCGGTTACGATGGTGTGGCAGGGGCCGTTGTTGGCAGCAAGGGTTTGGTAGTCGCCTGCGGCGGTACCGGAAGTGCCGTCGGCGAGGTCGCCGTAGTCTTTGGTTGGGCCGTCGCAGGCCAGTTCCAAGCCCTCAATGTCCACAAGGCCCGCAGCATAGGTGTTAGCCAGGAGGGTATTGCTGCCGTTGCCGGAGGTTATTTCAAACAAATGGCTGTACGGCGTGGATTCGAGGCTGCCGTCTTCAAAACCGATGAGGCGGTTGCCGGCAAAGTCCCAAGTCAGGCCGTCGAGGCCCAGCGGAGCGGTATTGTCATCAAAAACGCTGATACCGGCTCCGGTGACCTTGTTGATCGTGTACACGTCCTTGTCGTCCGTTTCGGAAACGTACAGCGTGCCGGACTCGTCGAAAGTCAGCGATTCGGAGTCGTTCAGGTTGCCGCTCAGGGGCGAGGGCTTGGTCATTTGAACCGGGTAGCCACCAAGTATTGCCGCAGTAGCCTTGTTGAGCTTGTACAGGCGGCCACTGGTTTTGGCACCGCCGTACAGGTCGCCGTTGAGCGGGTCTATTGCCAGCGATTCGATATCTTCGCTGCCCGAGGAGGCTATAGAACCGATCACTACCGCGCAAGGCTGCTGGCCCACGACGAGGTTGTCAATATCGATTTTCAACAGAACCGGCTTATTGAACGCGCCGAGGGTTTTGTTGGAAGTCAGGTAGTACTCGTTGGTAGCATCGTCCCAGGCTGCCGATTCTAATTCGGAGCCGCCGGATATATTCACGTTCGTTTTGGTGACACAGTTATCCGAAGACCACTGGATTTGGCCCCAGTCGTAAGCAGTGGCGTTCACCCCGGCAGTGCTCGTCCAGGTGGGCACCGAGAACAGGTGCCCGTTGTCTTCGTTTATGGCCCAGAGGACGGGGGTGGCGCAGGGGTCGGGGTTGTTGCTGCATGAGGCTGGCGCGTCGTACGCATCCGCCAGATCATCCGTACAAGTATTTTCATTCACAAAAAACGCGGTCACGTCAATATCCTGCACGCCGTTGGCCGTCAGGCCGGTGAGCGTGATGGTCTGCGGGCTGGTGGCGGCCGCCACGGTTGCAGTGCCGCCGTTGGAGGTGTTCACCGTGATGTTACCGCCGGGTGCGTTGGAGTAGTTGACCACCACATCCAGCGAGTAGGTGTTGGTGTTCGGATCGCAAGCGGAAGGGGTGGCGGAGGTGATGGTGATGGCGCATACAGAGCAAATCCCGTACAAAGCCGATCCCTCAAAGTCAACATCTGCCGGAAGCCCTGGGGTGCCGGGCGAGAAAGTGCCTTGCTCAACGTTGGCCCCGTCTGATCCGATGGTGATCTCTACAAAGCGGTGGCTGCCAGAGTTGTCGGTGCCGATCAGTTTGTTTGTCGCAGGATCCCATGCGATGGTCTCTACGTCCACAGAACCGGCCAAGCCCCCGTTGATGTTGTTGTCCGCAATGGCGATGATGGCCCCTGTAGCGATGTTCAGTTCGTACAGTTTGTCGTCTGAGCCATCTACCGTATAGAGTTTGCCAGCGGCAGTAAATTCCAACCCATCGACGTACCTACACTCTTCGCCCAAGCCCGTTATGGTACCCACCAATGTAGGGTTGGTGACTAACATTGGGTTGGCGTTCATGGCCGTGGGGTCTATTTTGTACAGTTCGTCGGCTACTAAGGAGGCGTTGCCGCCGGACCCTACGTCGTCGCCAAAATAGAGGTGCCCATCTGCCGGGTTGAAGGCCAGCGACTCATTGGCCCGAGTAGGCTGGTCAACGTGCCCGACCAGCGTCAGCACGATGTTCCCGATGTTGGCGGCAGCGTCGTCGAGGTCGTAGGAGAACAGTGCCCCAGAGCCGCCTGGCCCTCCCGGAACCTCGTCTTCTGTGAGAAAATAGGCAAGGCCCGTTGCCGAGTTGACGGCCATCGCCTCCATGTCTGACATGAGGTCGCCAATGTCCAGCAACCCGTTAACCGGGTGGATGTATTTTATCCTCCCATAATCAATGGCGGTGGTGGTGGGCATGTTATAGTCTCCAAAAGACCACAGGTGGAGGTGGTTGGGGGTTTCGAAATCTTCGTCTACCAGCCACAGGCGGGCGGAGGTATTGGTGCAAATGCAAGCCGCTGGCGCATTGTATGCGTTCGCCAGCGTGTGCGTACACGCTGGTGTCGTCACAAAAAACGCCGTCACGCCAATATCCTGCATGCCGTTGGCCGTCAGGCCCGTAAGCGTGATGGTCTGCGGGCTGGTGGTAGCCGCCACGGTGGCGGTGCCGCCGTTGGAGGTGTTCACGGTGATGTTGCCGCCGGGTGCGTTGCTGTAGGTCACCACTACGCTGAGGGAGTAGGTGTTGTTAACCGGGTTACAGGCGGAGGGGGTGGCGGAGGTGACTTCAATGGCGCAGGTAGCTGCTGTACACGGCCCTCCACAGTTGCCGGTACCCAAGGTCACATTTGGGCCGACGGTACCACCCACGGCCCCATCGGGATCGTTCAGGTAAAACTCGCCGGTAATGGTACCGTCGTTGTTGACCTGCACGCCGGACGACACGCAGCCGTTGTTGGCGTTGTTGTTGTCATCGTCCACGCCCTCAAGGGTGGTGTTGGAGTTCACGTTGAACTGTGTCCCTGCCGGCACGATCAGCTTGGAGTTGTCGTGCATGGTAAAACGCCCGGCACCACCGTTGTTGGTTTTTTCAAACACCCGGAAACCACCTGCCGCATTGATGCAGCCGTAGTTGTCCTGGTTGAGGCCGCCAGCGGTGAATATGGCGTTACAAGTGACAAAGCCGGTGGGATGGTTGATAAAGTTGGAGGTAGAGTGGGCGGAAAAGTCGCCGTTAAAAGTAATATCTCCGCTGTTGTCCAGCAAAGCACTGCCTGTGGCACCACCGATGTAAAAACAGCCGTCGGCGATGAGCGTGGCACCGGAATTGTTGAAAAACTTGCCGTAGCCTATAGCAAATGGGCTGGTGGAGCCACTGCACGCAGCGGTATTTTGAATGGTAAACGTACCGTTGTTGTTGAACACCCAATCGTCGTTGCTGGTGCTGCCGCCGCTTGTTCTGTTCAGGATGCCAATGGTGAAGGTGCCGTTGTTGGTGAACACGATAGGCTGACTCGAAGTCAGGTCGTAGCCAATGCGGCGCCCGGTGCTGTTGCCCACCAGTGACTTGCCCGCGTTGATGGTCAACGAGAACGGCCCCACGACCTCAATGTCCACGTCGAGCGTGACATTGTGGGCGACGGTGACATTGTCACTCGGGCCTGGCACGCAGCCACAGTCCCAAGTAGACGTGCTGCTCCAGTTGCCGTTGGCAATGGAAACGATGTTGATCGCCTGTGCCTGCCAAGCCATAGCTGTGAGCAGCAGGAGGCTGAGCAATCCTTTTTTGAAGAAATCGGGCTGAATTTCCCGTGAACGAGATTGGGCGTTGAAACTTTTCATGATGCGATAAATTGACATAGTGTGCAGGACAATCGGGCGCGGTGCGCGACGCGGTTGGGTTATTGACATTCTTGTTGTTTGTTCAGGAAGGTTTTCAGTATCAGGGTGTTGTTACTCCGGTCGGCTTCGCGAATCCGCCCGTCCGGGTCTATTTCTATTTTGAGCCAATAGGTTCCATTGCAGGTGCCTTTGGGCAGGTCCAGTGATTGGCCCTCGTAGTTTTCGCCGTACAGGTCGGCCCCACCAACCGAAAGCCCCTGCAGCGCAGCGTCGCAGCTGCGGTAGTTGCCGAGACCGTAATTGGGCATATTGGAGGGCAGCCAGGTGCGACCATTTTTGTCTACACAGTTTTTCAGGTCTTCGCGGCAGGAGCCGAGGTCCCACAGGCAAAAACTGGCCTTGTTTCCGCGGCCCACCACTTCCCACTTAGCCGGGTCAGGCTCACCGGACACGGGGCGCAGGAGGGTGTAGGTCACATAGTTGTCGAAGTGGAAGTGCTCGTGGCCGGGACGTGCATCGTAGGCAATGAACCCCGCAGGCGTTTTTTGGGTGATCAGTTTGCCGTTCTTCAGGCCGTATATCGTTTGGTCGAGGCCTTGGCGGGCGTAGGTGCCGTCGTTGCAGGGCACTGAGCCGCTCACGGATTTTTTCCCGCATTTCCAGCGGTCGTTGCCGCGCATTTCTAACGGCCCGTGGCCGATGTTGAATGTTTCCACGGCAAAGCGCAATTCGCCCTTGCCCGTTTTGGGGTCGAAGGCGGATTCGTACAAGTTGTTAGCCGTGGCGCGCTCGTTGAGCGCGAGGTCGGGCAGCAACCAGCAACGTTTTTTTCCATCGGCGCATACGCAGCCTTTGGGCGTGGAAAAGGAGCAAGGCGAGGTGATGCCCTTGGCCGGGTTCGGCCCAAAAAAGAGGCTGACCGAATTGAAGATGCCCGTGTCGCCTGCCTTGAGGTCGTACACCTTGAGCACCCAATTGCCGTTCGGGTTTTGGCCGTTGTTGAAATGGGCCAGGTTGCCGTCGGGGATATACTCACCAGTGAATGGGGCGGAGGCCTCTGAAATCTGGCCCTTGAAGCCTTGCTGGCTGAAACGCGCCTCGATGTAGTCGCGGCCATCGCGGCCGTTCCGGTTGGCGATCCACACCAGCGTAGCATCGGGACTGTACAGCTCCACTTTCACGTCGGACACGTACGGATGGCGTATGGCCAGTTGCACGGTTTCCAAACCGAACGCTTCGTCTATTCTGCTTGGCAGGCCGGACACCGGCACGTCCACGACCAAAACCTCAGGGGCCACTTCTCGAAAATCGGGTACGGGTACATCGCGTTGGGTTGAGTTGAATCGCTGGCCAAAAGCCTGAAACGCCGCCAGCACAAGAGCCAGTAGCAGGCCCTTGTGCCGGAAGCGTTTGGTCGTTGACTTGCTTATATTCAATTTATGAAGCAGCATATTCGGCGAAGCTCGGTGTAGCTTTTGTTCAATTTGTTCGCTTCTCAGGGGTAGCAGAAAACCCGCGGCACTCATCTGCACCGCGGGATTCATCTAATGAGAAAATTCAGTCTTTGATGCCGATGCGACACGCATATTGCCCTTGGCAGGCAGATGGTCAGGCTCGCATCGGCCGTCTTGATGGATAAATGATGAGTGGGTTTCGGAACGGCTATTAGCCTCAATAGCAGGCATTAAGTCGCCCGGAAGCGGCAAAAACAACCGCCATTCGCGGGTGTATTCTTCCATTCCGTACACCCCCGGCGGCACCCAAGACGAGGTCAGTTGCCACGCTTTGACCAGCTGCATCGGCAGCGCAAAGCGCTCTTCTACGACAAAGAGGTTACCGGAAAAGTAGGGGCGAAGTGTTTCGTTGGTGAGGTGTTCCTTTGCAAAAAGGAAAACCAAGCCCTCCCCTGGAACCCGGCGAATGCGTACGGGGGCATGGGGGCAGGAGATATCGGTGAGCCGAAGCGGGCGGTACGACACCATACAGATGCCATTGCCGGAGCAGTATTTGCTGGGGGTGCCAAAAACCACTTCGGCACGGACGGATTGTCCAATGCCCAAGGGCAGTGACGAGCCAGCTTCAACGCGGTTGAGGTGTAGTGTTTGAACCATGACTATATGCAATCGGGGGTTACACCATAGTCACGTCAATGTCAATGACGGGGGCGCTGACGGGGATGAAAGAAGGGGAAACAAAGGCATAGCCTTGGCAGGAAGTGTTCGGACTTTTCATGACGATTGCTCGATTTGAAGATTAGAAAAAAGCAAGACCGTGTTGAACGGCAGGTCAAAAGTCCGGGCAGGTGCCCGCGAAGCCGATAAAAAAAAGCGGCGTTTTGTGCCGCTGAGAACACCCCGTTTTGCAGGGGTACATTTTTCTAAATCGCTGAAAATCAGCAATAATTCTTTATCAACTCGTTGATATTTTTTGTCAAAAAGCCCTCAAATTGGGGCGTAGTTAAGGCGAGAAAAGGCCCGTGGCCTGGGCGGATACACACAGAGCGAGCAAGTACCGGTAGGGTTTCGGGCCGCGCCAGCCCCAATATTCCTGTACAGCATTTTGCCCAATGGTCGTGGCCTGCACATCCACAGCCGAATCTACCGGGGGATCATCGCCAACACTACTGGAGGCCAAAAAATCACTTGGATGGAGTCGGCCCAGGAAAAAGTATACTTCGCGCTGCGAGGTTTTGTGCATGGCCTTCGGCCTACTATTTTGAGTAGCAGCGCTCAGCATGACAAAAACGGCTTCGCACCTTGCGGTGCGAGGTATAACAAGTTATTGGTCACACGTTCCTTAAAAAAAAATATACCGTGAACCATGCAGCCACAAAGCCACGTTTACGTCCCTTGCCCGCATTGGCACATTAGCACATTCCCTCATTAGCACATTAGCACATTCCCTCATTAGCACATTAGCACATTAGCACATTCCCTCATTAGCACATTAGCACATTCCCTCATTAGCACATTAGCACATTCCCTCATTAGCACATTAGCAATCTATGCAAAAACAAAACTGCCCTACCCTCTTGTTGGGCCTCGCCCTCGCAGCATCGTACCTTTTTTCACCCATCGCCTACGGCCAAGCGCCGGAAGGCGAGATCCGGTATTTGGTGACCCACAACTGGACGAAAAAAATGGCCGCACTGGACTACCTAAGTAAGCAGCAACGCGAGCGCATCGCCTACATGTGGGGCAATCGCTCCGAATGGAACGTGTTCACGACACTTTATTTTTCGCGGACAGAAAGTAAATATGAGGACTCCGAAGAGGCAGCTGAAGCTGACGATGATGGCTATTCGTGGAAAAGAGATGTTTTTTACCTCAAACGGAATTTCGAGCAAAACCGCATCCACGACGTGGTCACGTTGCTCAACCGAACGTATATCGTGGAAGACACGCTAAAGGCACCGAACTGGAAAATTCTGAACGACATGAAAGAGGTGGCGGGCCACATCTGCATGAACGCTGTTTGGGAAGACACCCTGAAAAAGCAAACTATCACCGCGTGGTTTGCCCTCGACATGCCCGTGCCCGCAGGACCGGAACGGCTTTGCGGCCTGCCCGGACTCATCCTCGAGGCTGACTACAACGACGGCGCTCAGGTGATCACCGCTGACCGGATCACCCTCAAAAAACTGGACAAGGAGCTGGCTCTGCCCAAAAAACAAAAAGGCAAAAAGGTGAACGAAGCCGGGTATTTGGATGTCGTTCGCCAACACATCATGGACAAGCGCAAATCAGAAGAACCCTGGTTTTGGGGTATACGGTATTGAATGGCTCAAATGTACTGCACCAAGTCGTAAGGCGTGATGATGTGCAGCCCGCCTGTGCGATCTTTCACCAGTACGGCGGGCATGTTTTTGCCCAAATACCGGTTCAGTTGGCTGATCGGAAGGTCGTCCTGCACTGTCGGGAACGGCTCACCCATGATGGTGCCGACCTCCTTTTCGGAGTTGTTCAACGGGTTTTCGAGCAGAAGGTGCAGCACCTGTTTTTCGGTGAGCGACCCCACAATGGCATCGCCGTCCACCACCGGCATCTGGCTGATATCGTGTTCTTTCATCAGGCCGAACGCCGTACGAACAGTGTCGTTTTTACGCACGGTGACGAAGCGGCGATCCTTTTTGCGGGCGAGAATATCGGCCACCTTGAGCTCGTCGTCCAGGAAGCCGCGCTGGCGCATCCAGTCGTCGTTGTAAATTTTGCCCACATAGCGGCTGCCGTGGTCGTGGAAAATGACGACCACTACGTCGTCCTTTTTCAGGCGGCCGCGCAGTTGCCACAAAGCACCAACGGCGCTGCCCGCCGAATAGCCCAGCAGTAGCCCTTCTTCCTTGGCCAGGCGCCGCGCCCAGAGCGCTGCGTCCTTGTCGGTCACTTTTTCAAACAGGTCAATACAGGAAAAGTCCACGTTGGCGGGCAAAATATCCTCACCGATACCTTCGGTGATGTACGGGTAAATTTCCTTGGGGTCGAATACGCCCGTTTCGTGGTATTTCTTGAACACCGAACCGAAGGTGTCGGCACCCCAAATCTGAATACCCGGGTTTTTCTCCTTCAGGTACCTGGCCACGCCCGACACCGTACCCCCCGTGCCCACGCCCACCACAATGTGGGTGACCTTGCCGTCGGTCTGTTCCCAGATTTCGGGGCCGGTGCTCTCGTAGTGCGCCTGGCGGTTGGAGAGGTTGTCGTACTGGTTGCACCAGAATGAGTTGGGTATTTCGGTGCTCAGGCGGCGGGCCACGGAATAGTACGAACGGGGGTCTTCCGGTTCCACGTTGGTGGGGCACACGATCACCTCGGCACCCATCGCCTTGAGGATGTCCATTTTTTCCTTACTCTGCTTGTCGGTAGTGGTGAAAATGGATCGGTAGCCGCGCACGCACGCTACCAGCGCCAAGCCCATGCCCGTGTTTCCACTGGTACACTCAATGATAGTGCCGCCGGGCTTCAGGTCGCCGCGAGCCTCGGCATCGTTCACCATTTTGAGGGCCATACGGTCTTTGATGGAGTGGCCGGGGTTGAAGGTTTCCACCTTGGCCAGCACGAGGGCAGGCACGTCGGCCGACACTCGGTTCAGTTTCACCAGAGGCGTATTGCCGATGGTTTCGAGAATGTTGTTTTTATACTGCACGTTGCGAATTGAGTTTGTTCAGCCTGTTCAGCATGAGCTGCCGCACCTGTTCTTTCAGAGCCGGAATGTCGGCAGCGGTCATGCCTGTTGTTTGGATGGGCCCGTCCCACACGATATATACGGTGCCAGGGCGCAGGTCAATGGACTTGGCCGTGGCGGAAATTTGTTTCATGTTCACGATGGTCTGCACGGCGATGGGTGCCTGCGTCTGGATGGCGATGCGGAAAGCCCCGTCGTAAAACGGCGCGAGCGGCTCGGCGGTGCGGTTGCGCCCGCCCTCCGGGTAAATGAAAATGCTCCAGCCTGCGGCGAGTTGTTGTTTGAGCAAAACCACGCTGCGAGCGCGGCTCATGGCGCTGGTGCGGTCCACGGTGAGGCACATTTTTTTCACCACCCAGCCAAACACCGGCACGCGGTGCAGTTCTTGTTTGGCCAAAAACCGGAATACACCGGGAAACGCCTCGGCGTTCGCGATGAAGTCTAAGGCCGAACTGTGGTTGCCCACGATCAGGTAGGATTGTGTTTTGTCCAACTTGTCGGCTCCGTCCACACGGACGCGAATGCCCACGAGCATGAGAAACACCGGTGTGAAAATGTGATGCAGGAAAAAGATGTTGCGCCGCAGGGCACGCTCGCCGGGTGCCAGCGTCATGTTGAGCAGCAGTACCGGAAAGCCCGCCAAAAACAACAGCGCCAAAAACAGCAAGACCGCGTACACTGCCCATATTTTCCTGAAAATTCCCATGCGGGCGCAAAGGTAGGAAATGGCGCTGCAAGAAAAGTACGAAGACGCTTCGGGTTGGAGGCCCTCGCGAGCAGCGAGTGTATTCATTGAACCTTGAATCTGGGGCCTTTGATATTTTTGTACTATCGTAGCCTGGAAGCCGGACATTTGGGCCTATTTTTGTGCTCAAAATCATATAGCGATGAGTAACATTGAACGCATCACGATTGATCCAGATATTTGTCACGGCAAACCCTGTATTCGGGGTATGCGTTGGCCAGTTGAAGTACTGTTGGATCTGATCGCCTCGGAAATGACTTGGGACCAAATACTGGAAGACCATCCTGAATTGGAGCGGGAGGATATTATTGCCAGTTTAAATTATGCCAAACTGCTCGTTTCCGGTAAATCCTTCAAACAAGCTGCCTGATGCGTGTCTTGTGTGATGTCCACATTGCATTCAAAATCAAACGCTTCTTCGAATCCAAGGGCTTTGAAGCGCTCCACGTAAATCATTTACCCAATTCGTGGTTCACAGCCGATAAAGATATTGCCAACTTTGCAGATGCCAACGAACTCGTAGTGGTAACAAAGGATGTAGACTTCCAGGCAAGCCATCTTCTGAAAAATACGCCAAAGCAACTACTGCGTCTTGCTTTGGGCAATTTGTCGACGCAAGAGACCATTCATTTGTTGGATACATACCTCGGCACGTTAGAAGCCGCTTTTGCCAACCCAGTTTGTTTTGTTGAAATTGGCAGAGACTATTGCCATATCGTATCTGCTGGTACTTGAAAATTTAGAATTTTACACCCAATAGCATTCCCCCCCCGCCCGTATGAAGGCAGGTGATGAAACCCCAACCATACGTTTGGTGACAATGGATTGAGTGTACGCGTGCATTCTTCTGCCCGATGCCTACCCTGACCATCAGAATCCCGCCCAGTTCTCTGGGTGGGATTTTTTTTGCAAATAACAAACAGATTTTTCACCTCACCTCTAACCGCGTGCTCGCGGGCAACTCAGCATGAGCACCCCAGCATCTGCCCAAAAATTTGACTAAAAGAAAATATTTCTCGTTTATCAATAAATTTTATTTGCAAAAAAGAAAAACACGATTCACCTTTGCCCCATCATTTCATCAAACAAGTTACGCTATGCAAACAAAAATCAGTCAACAGGTTCCCAAAGTGCTGCGCTATGTCTTCCTTGTACTCACCATCGCGGGCAGCCTTTTTCTTGCGCTGAACACCGCCGCCAACTTCGGCATCGCGAGTGACGGTCCGTTCTTGCGCGGGTTCGTGGCCACGTACAATGAACCCGGCCCGACGGTATCGCACCTGCCCGACGGACAGGGCGAACTCAAGGTTATGAACCACAGCGAGAAAAAGTTTGTGCTGCTCGGTTTTTCGGGCCTGTCGGCCATGCTGAAGGTTCGGCATTTGTTCTACCTGCTGAACGACAGCATGAGCTGGGTGCTGGCCATCATGGCCCTGTACCAGATGTACCGCATTTTTTACAACCTCGAGCAGAAAGCGGTCTTTTGTGACGACAACGTGCGCCGCATCCGGGTGATCGCCCTTTGCGTGCTTATTTACCCGTTCATCTCTTTGGAGTCCACGTTGCAATTCAAGGCCATTGTCTCCCGCATCCCCGACCACGGCCTGAACCTGGCCCCGGTACCCGTCTTGCACGAAAGCCTGGCCGTCGGGGTATTGCTCAGCCTCATAGTTTTTGCTTTGGCGGAAGTGTTCCGCACCGGCACACACCTTCAACAAGAACAAGACCTAACCATCTGAACCATGCCGATCATCGTAAACGTAGACGTAATGATGGCCAAGCGCAAAATGTCGCTTACCGAACTGGCCTCGAAAGTGGACATCACGCTCGCCAACCTCTCCATCCTGAAAACGGGCAAGGCCAAGGCCATCCGTTTCAGCACCCTCGAATCCATCTGCAAAGCCCTCGACTGCCAGCCCGGCGACGTGCTGGAGTACGTGTCCGGCCCCGAAACACCCACCGAAAACGATTAACTTTCAACTACTTTTTGTGCTATGAAACAGTTTTTTATTGCCTTAATTCTTTTTCTATGGGTATGCGCCCTCGCCGGACAACGCCTTAAAAACCCCGGTTTTGAGCAGCCCAACTCCGAAGCCCATAGTGGTCAAACAAGCTGGAATGCCAACCGCAGCACCGGCATTGGCCCCGACGAAAAGGGGCCGCACGCGGGTGCCGCGTCCATGCGAATCCACAACACCCCTGGCAGTGGCTTTGGCACCTTTTCGCAGGTGGTAACGCTCCCGCCAGCCGCCACTATCCGCAAGTTTCGGGTTTCCGGCCACATCCGGCGCGACTCCGTGGCAGGCTACGTTGGAATATGGGTCAAGGCCACCGACGACAAGTTCAAGAGCCTTTTTTTCGACAACATGTACGACCGCCAACTGAAAGGCTCTGCCCCCTGGGCCAAGTTTAGTACGGATTTCGTAGTGGATGAAACCGCCCGAGGTATCCAAATCGGGGGGTTGCTGGTCGGCGACGGCACGGCATGGTTCGATGATTTTTCCATTGAGGAGATCCCCATGACCACTTCAGTCATGCCCGATTCGATTCGCCAGTTTTTGAACGAGGCCGTGGACATTGTGGAGCAGCACGCGCTCTACCGGGACTCGGTAAACTGGCCCAAGGCTCGGGCACACGTCTTGGCCATGTCTTCCGATGCTGCCACCTATACGGATTGCTACCCGGCGGTTCGGTATGTTTTGGAAAAATTGGGCGACCACCACAGTTTTCTCATGGGTGCCCAATCGAGCAAGGACTGGGCCGAACCGGAGCCGGATGCCTACAAAAAAATGCCGCTCACAACCGGCGAAATCCTCAACGGCAAGTACGCCTACCTACGCATGCCGGGTGTGAGCAGCGGCAGCGAGGAGGCCAATACCTACTTTGCCGATCAGTTGCACTCCCTGCTCGATTCGCTGGCTAAAGCAAAGCCTGTTGGCTGGATTCTGGACCTGCGGGCCAACACCGGCGGCAATTGCTGGCCCATGCTGGCGGGTATCGGCCCGCTGCTGGGCGAAGGGCCCTGCGGGTATTTTATCACGCCTGGCGAGGCGACAGACGCGCCGTGGTTTTACAAAAAAGGCGTGGCTGGCATTGGGAAAAATCCGATCACCAAAGTCAGCCGCAAGCCCGCCAAATTGGGTAAAAAGATGCCGCACGTGGCTGTGCTGACCGGCCCGCGAACGGGCAGCTCCGGTGAGGTGGTCACGGTGGCCTTCCGCAAACGACCCAATACGCGCAGTTTCGGCGAGCCTACCGCCGGCCTTTCCACGGGCAACCAAAATTATACCCTGCGCGACGGTTCGCAGATTTTTCTGACTACCACCGTGTACGCCGACCGGGAAAAAGTGGCCTACGGCTCGAAAATAATACCGGACGAACCCCTGCCGATCGGTGCCGAAGACAGGGCGATTGATGCAGCAAAAAAGTGGTTGGAAAGCCGGTAGAGATCGCCCGAATTGCTGATTCTGCTTTGTCATTTTGAAAAAAAACGCCGCGATGTGGGCGGGTTTTTTCAAAATGACAAAGTAGCGTTAAGCTGACAGGTTGATCCGGTGTAGTATGGGACACGGATCACACGGATGCTACACGGAAAAAAAGGATTCAAGGTGGCGGTGGAGATACCGGTCGCGTATGTGCGGCCTTCACCACTCCCCGGCATACGCCAGCGGCTGGCCGCCGAGCGCCTTGAGCCGTTCGTATTTCAGGCGCACGATTTGCCGCAAGTGCAAGTGATCGTGCGCCAGCCAGTTGGCGAGCAACATTTTGGCACCCATGGTGCCGAGTTTGGGATGCTGGTAGGCGTTGTCCCAGGCCGGGTCGGATAGCGGCGGCAGTTCCTGCAGCCACAGCGCTGATGCCTTGCGCTCGCGGACAAACTGGTTCAGCATCTCCTCGAAATTCTGCGTCAGGTACTTCCGCTCCGTCACCCAGCCCGGCGGGTCAATGGGCGGCATGGGCTGGTCGGGCGTTTCGAGTACGTGCCGGACGCGAGCACGGAAATCCTCGCGCTCCTCGTCGCACAGGTGGCACACGATTTCGAGCAGACTCCATTTGCCGGGTTCGGGCCGCCAGAGGCACTCCTCGTCGGAGGCACCCGAGAGCAGCGCGACAAACGCAATGGTATTTTGGGAAAACTGCTGGAGGAAGGTGTTCAGATTCATAGTTTTACAAGTTGTTTACATCGTTTTACAGGCATTTTAGGGCACCCGATGCAGCAGCGGGTACCTTTGCGCCATCATTTTTTCAAACGCACAAACATGAAAAAGTCCAGACTGTTCCTTTGCGCGTTGCTTTGCAGCGTGCTTTCCGTAACCGGTTTTTCGCAGGAGGCATTCTCCAATTGCGCCGCCGCTTTTTTGAACAACAAACTCGTGGTAGACGAGTATGCCCCCGGCGGCAAATGCATCCTGCCCGATAGTGCCACAGGCGAACTGACGGTTTGCACCGCCAACCTGTCGCCCGAAAACACCGTGCCGGTAGATAAAATCAAATTCAAGGTCGCTCTGCGCGACAAAAGTACCGGAACCCTGACCATGTTTTCCAATGAAACCTACAAACAGGTGGACATCCGCAAGGTGCTGGCCCGTTGCAAAAAAGGCGACCATATCGTGCTGGTCACCACCGATACCGAGTACGCGCTGCCGCACAACGAGATATTGGTGATGTAGGTACATTTGCACAATGTTCCACCACCTGCCGTATCGGAAAATTGCCCTGACGATTGCCCTGCTCCTGCTGAGCCTCGCGCTCATGCAATTTCTCCAAAGCCCGCAAAAGCCGCCCTCGGAGAAAATCAACCTCGCCCTGCGCCGAACAGCTCACCACCTGCTGGCAGCAGCAGGTGACAGCAACTCGCGCATACCGCCGGTGCAGCAACTGGAATCCGGCATCTGGCGCATCCGGCTGGAACGCGCGTTCGATTACAACCGGCTGCCGTCCCTGTTGCAGGAATCGTTCGACCGGCACGGCATTCACCAGACCTACGACGTGGCGGTACTGCGCTGCCTCGACGACGAGCTGCAACTCGGCTACAATGCGCTGGACTATGCCCGCGACAGCACCGTACCCTGCGGCGGGCGCGACATGAATGCAGAGTGCTACAATTTGCAGATAACATTTGCTGATGCCACACCAAGGTTCGGGTTGCTATGGGCGCTCTTGCTGGGCGGATTGGCCCTCGCTGGAGCCTGGTTTTTTCTGAAAAAACGTCGCCCGGTGCCTGTTGCCGCTTCTCCTGCCGAAACCACGGGACTGACTTTCGGCAATTCGCGTCTCGACGTAGCCAACCAGGCACTGATGTGTGGCTCCGTACGCCACTTCCTGACCTATCGGGAAGCCAAGTTGCTGCACCTGTTTGCCAGCCACCCCAACCAGTTGCTCGAACGCGAATACATCCTGCAGCAGGTTTGGGCCGACGAGGGCATTCTCGTAGGCCGCAGCGTTGACGTGTTCGTGTCGCGCCTGCGCAAAATGCTGCGCGACGACCCAAGTGTACGGATTGCGGCGGTGCATGGAGTGGGGTACAGGCTGGAAACAGCTCGTCGCGATGAAACGACCACTGGCCATTGAGGAACAACCGGAACAGGAGTTGGACGACCAGCACGAAGTATAGCAACCAAAGCTCGCCTGTAACGCGGCCATGTGTTTTTTCAAAAAAATAAGTGTAATCCCGTGCCTCATCCGTACCATCCGTGGCCCATCCAATCGAAAGCGGGTGGCCCATCCAATCGAATCACTCGCTCCGCAACGGCTGCACCGGACTGCTCAGCGCCGCCCACACCGTTTGGGAACCTACCGTGACTCCCGCCACTACGAGCAACAGCAGCACGCCCGGCAGAAACACGCCGGCGGACAGGGGAATGCGGTCGGCAAATGTTTGCAGCATCTGACTGCCCAGCAGGTAGCACAAGGGCACTGCGATCAGCACCGCGATGCCGAGCAGCCCCAGATACCCTTTCGTGAGTTGCACCACAATATCGCGCGGCTGTGCGCCGATCACTTTGCGGATGCTGATTTCTTTGGCCTTGGATTCCACAGTGTAAATAGCCATGCCGAGCAAGCCCATGCACGCGATGATCAGGCCGAGCAGGCCGAAAAATCCCACGATGCGCCCGAGGTCGAGCATTTCGGCGTAAACCCCGCGCACAGTCTCGTCATAAAATTCTGCCTGGAACGGCTGGTCGGGCTCCAGTTTTTTCCAGTTTCGCGTGAGCACAGCCAGCACGGGAATGGGGTCGCCGGCGGCAATGTCGAGGTTCAGCACCTGCCATTCCGTCGGGTTGTACCGCAGCAGCAGCGGCTCGGGGGCGTACATGCCGGGTTTGAACGGAAAATCCTCCGTCACGCCACGGATGGTCAGGTACAGGCTATCGCCGACGAGTATGGATTTACCTATAGCATCGCCGGGCTGCACGCCGAGTTTGAATTGTTGTACAAAAAGCGTGTTCACGATGGCGAACAGTTCGCACTGCTGCGCCGGGTTTTCGGGAAACGGTTTGCCTGCCGCGAGTTTGATGCCGAAATGGTCGAGGTAGCGGTGGTCAATGAAATAGTCCCGCACGCCCACGCGCTCGGCACCGGCATGGGTGCGCACATCGTCCGAGCCGTCGTTCCAGGTGCCCATGGGCATCGAGATACCCGACATCTTGCCCACACCGGGCACTTGCGCGAGCGAAGCGGATGCCCTGTCGAAGGGCTGCCCCTGCAGCTGCACGAGCAAGGTATGCGGTTTGTCGAATCCGAAATTGGAGACAATCAGGTGGTCCACTTGCCGCCAGACAATGGTCACGATGATGAAAAAAACGAGGGTGACCGTGAATTGCACCACTAACAGGGATTTGCGCAGCCCGATCCGACGGATGAGTTTGACGTTCTGCAGTTTTTGAAGCACGGACAACGGCGAGGTTTTGGACAACGTGAGCGCTGGCAACATTCCGGCGATGATTCCGACCAACACGGCAAACAGAACAAACTGCCCGTACAGCACGGCATCTTCTTGCACCCGCACGTCGAGCGCCTCGGAAATGCTAAGCTGCTCGAACCGGGGCTTCACGAGTTTCATCAACCCGTAACCGGCCACGAGCGCCAGCAGCGCCAGTACTACCGATTCGCCGATGAACTGCCCGAACACCTGCCAGCGGGAAGCACCCAGCACCTTGCGCACCCCCACCTCCCGGGTGCGCACGAGCGAACGGGCGATGGTCAGGTTAGTGTAGTTGAAACAAGCCGACAGCATGACAATGGCCCCCAGCACCGAAAAAAACCACACGAGGAATGCGGGCATGCCCCTGCCCATTGAGTTGGACAACATGCCGCCCGGTGTGATGTCGGCGAGCGGCTGCAGGCGGAATCTATAACTGGCATCCCGGCTTTCAAGCTCAAGTCCGGCGTATTTTTTTTCGGCAATCGTAGCCAGAGACGATTCAGCGGCAGGTTTATCGGCACGCGTTTTCAGCCGCACGAAGTTGTACGTGCCGTAGTAATTCAGCCAGTTTTCCGCCACCTGCGGCGCATCGGGTAGTTTTTCCTCGGCTAATTGAGTGGCCAAAGAACCGAGTGCCGTGAACTCCAGGTGGGTTTTCCCCGGAAATGGCCGCAGCACGCCCGTCACCCGAAACGGCTTGGCGTAGCCGGGCGCTTCGAGGGTTTCCCCCACGGGGTCTTTATCCCCGAAAAGGCGAACAGCCAATTCCTCCGTCAGGACAACTGCGTAAGGCTCACCCAGCGCGGTTTCGGGATCGCCGGAGGCCAGTTCAAAACCGAACATATCGAAAAACGACCCGTCGGTAAACATCCCCGAGAAATTGAACGAACGGTCGCTGGTTTTCAACTGCCCGCCGAACGTGCGCACGAGCGGTGTCCAGAGTTCCACCTGCGGGAGTTCGTCCCGCAGTGTTTTCGCCACTGTGTACGGCGACGATGCGTAGGATTCCGAGCGCTCAGATTTGCGCTGAGCATCGGTCAGTACCCGAAAAACCCGATCGCCTGCAGGGTGGAACCGGTCGTAGCGGTGGGCATCGCGCACCAGCATGATGATCAGCAGGCAAATGCTCATGCTGAACGCCAGGCCCAAAACATTGATGACGGAAAAGGTCTTGTGCCGCAGCAGGTTGCGCAGGGCGATTTTGACATAGTTCTGGATCATAGCTTTGTTTGTTAAATTCGTTGCCGAGTCTCTCTTCTCCTTTGCAAAGTATAGAGCACACTACTGGACATTTTTGTTTTCGTGTACCCAGACCTTCCAGGTTTGTCAAACTCATTCCCAAAATGTCAGTAGTGTGAGTTATAGAGTCCTTTTTTGTCGCGATGGTTACACACTCACTCGCTGCGCAGTGCCTTCACGGGATTGGCCAGTGAGGCCCGAATGCTTTGAAAACCCACCGTAGCCAAAGCAATTGCCGTAGCTGCCAAGCCCGCCAGAGCAAACATCCACCACTGCAGTTCGATGCGGTAAGCAAAGTCTTCCAGCCAGTGTTGCATGAAAAAATAAGCCACTGGCACAGCCAGCACGACGGCCACCAATACCAGTTTCAGAAAATCAGCAGCCAGCAGGGACGCGAGACTGGTCATGGAAGCGCCGAGCACCTTGCGGATGCCGATTTCCTTGGTGCGCTGCACGGCAACAAATGTGGCCAGCCCAAACAGGCCAAGGCAGGCGATGAAAATGGCAATGCCTGCAAACAGGTTGAACAGCAGTTGGGCTTGCTGCTCGGCGTGGTACATACGATTGTAGTCCTCGTCGAGGAATGTAAAACGGAAAGGCCGCTCCGGGAACCATTGTTTCCACGCTTTTTCCGCAGATGTTATGGCTGCAGCGTGTTGGCCGGGCCGTGTTTTAATAAAAAATGTGCCGCGCCACGACGGTGCATTGAACGCCACCAAGGGCGGTATTTTCTCGTGCAACGGCAAAAAATGAAAATCCCGCACAATGCCGACCACCTGCCCGTCTCGCCCGTGAAAGCCGAAACGTTGGCCCACCCAGGGCTTGCGCAAGCCCAACTGGCGGGCCGCCGTTTCATTGAGCACTACATTGTTTGCGTCGGCGGCGTTGTCTTTTTCAAACCAGCGCCCCTCGAGCATTTTCAGGTTGAAGAAGTCGGCAAAACCCGCATCGGCGGCTAATTGCGAAACCGACGGCTCGGCACCGAGGGGCAGCCCGTCGAACTTGACCGAGCCGCTGTGCGTGCTCTCGATGTGTACGGGCGAGTCGTTGGCGCTGCACATGTCCGCAATACCGGGCGACTGCAACAAGGTTTGTTTCAAGTTATTTCGCATGGCTATGCTGCGCTCTTCGCCCAATTGCGCGAACTGCCGCCACCCGATCTGGAAGGTAAAAACCTGCTCGCGCTCGTAGCCCATTTCCTTGTTCTGGATGTACGACCACTGCCGCCCGATCACGATCGTGCAGATTAGCAGCGCCACCGAAATGGCAAACTGCGCCACAACAAGGCTCTGGCGAAATACCAGACGAGCGCCTCTCCGCCCGGTGGATCCGCCTGAACCACGCAAGACCTGCATCGGCTGAAATCCGGCCAACAGCACTGCCGGGTACACCCCCGCCAGCAGGACGGTGGCGAGCAGCACACCGCCGGCCAAAACCCAGAGCAAGGGGCTGTTCCACGGCAGCACGAACGTGCGCCCCGCCAGTTCGGAAAACCACGGCAGAGCCGATTGCACGAGCACGATGGCCAACAGACCCGCACCTGCCGCCAGTACCGCTGACTCTCCCAGGAATTGAGCGAACAACTGTCCTCGGCTGCTGCCGACCACTTTTCGGATGCCCGCCTCACGGGCACGGGTTTGCGCACGGGCAGTGGTAAGGCTCACATAGTTGATGGCGGCCATGAGCAGGATAAGCATGCCCACGAACGAAAAGACGGCCACCGTGCGGTGGCTGCCCTTGTCGAAGCTGTCGTCCTTGAGGGTAGTGTCGAAGTGCAGGTCGGTGAGCGCGCCGAGGTGCAGCGTGATGTTCGAGTCTTGTTTGGCCTCTGCCAGCAGTTCGGTCAGTTGGACACCGACTTTTTTCGGCTCGGTGTCGGGCCGCAGTTCGACGAAGGTGGTGTAGTTGAAATTGTTCCAACTGTTGTCGTTTTCGCGGTTGGTGCCTTGCCGAAGCCAGGCTTCTATCGGCAACAGCAGGTTGTGCCGGAGGCTGGATTCCGGGCATGGGTCGCGCAGCACAGCATGCACGGTGAAAGCGGCCGAGTCCAGGTGCAGTGTTTCGCCGATAGCGCTTCGATTACCAAAAACCTTACGGGCAAGGCTTTCAGTCAACATAAGCGTATTAGGGCGATCACCAAAGCCGTGGGCACTGCCTTCGGCAAACTCGTAGTCGAAGGTATCGAACCAGTCGGTGCTCACAAAACCATAGTTTTCTTCTTCGAAATACTCCGGGCCGCGCCGCAACAGTGCTTGAGTGCCGAATGGTGTCATGAGCTGGGCCGTGACAGACAAGCCGGGTACTTTGGCACACAGTTCTGTGATCCGCAGGGGGGTGCTGCCCCAGTTCCAGGTTTCCGAGTCATTGATGCGCAGATCGGTCTTGATGCGCCACAGGTTTTCAGCACGCTGGTGGTAAGCATCGAAACGCAGCTCGCTCTGCACCCAAAGAGCGATGAGCATAGCCGCAGCCATACCGATAGCCAGACCGGAGAGGTTGAGCGCTGAGTAGAGGCGGTTTTTCAAGAGGTTTCGGATGGCTATTGTTACGTTGTGCAGGATCACGATCAGGTTGATTTAAAAAATGTTTTTGTTGTCACATCGGGCTATTCATCCGCTCACTCACTCCGCAGCGACCGTACCGGATCAGCCAGGGCCGCCCGTATGCTCTGCACCCCAACACTGGCTGCTGCCAGGATGAACGTGGCCAGCAGCGACAAAGCGAAGATGCCTGCCCCGATAGTTATCCGATAGGCATACCCTTGCAGCCAGCCGTTCATCCCCCACCAGGTAAGGGGCACAGCCACGCAAAAAGCGACGATAATCAGACGGACATACTCCCTTCCAAACAGCCAAATTATGCCCGCTATGCTAGCCCCAAGCGTCTTTCGAATGCCGATTTCCTTAGATTTTCGGTTCACCATAAACGCAGCCAGGCCGTACAACCCGAGGCAGCCAATGAACACGGCAATACACGCAAACAGCCGAACTAAGGCGAGGATGACCGTTTCCCGCTCATAAAATGTTGCGATCCGTTCGTCTATGAACGTGCGCTCGAACACATATTCCGGATAAATGCCAGACCACACTTTTTCGATGCCTGCCAAAGCCTCCGGGGCGTTTGGCATGTGGATTTGAATCGCTGCGACACTATACATTGGCTTAGCCGTGGTCATCACTTGCGGCATAATCCCTTCGTGAAAGGATTGGTTGTGAAAATTTTTGACCACGCCCACTATCGGTAAAACGGTATGGTCCACATCCAGCATTTTGCCCACAAGATCACGAGGGTCGGCAAATCCGAGCTTATGAGCCACCTCTTCATTCACAAGATATTCCCGTGTTGTGTCAGAGGCCTGCAAGTTGCGCCCTGCCACTAACGGCATTTCAAAAATACCGAGGTAAGCCGTGTCCACAAATTTGTAGTTGACGGGCCACGGTTCTGGTTTCGACCGGCCCTGCAACTGCAGTGATGTATTCCAGTTGTCATCCGATGCGGGCGGTTGAAAGCACAAACTGATTTTTTGAACACCTGGCAGCCGCTCCAATTGGTGCTTCAAGTTCGTTTTTTTCTCATCTTCCGGGGCAGGGAGCGTCACGGTGACAATTCCCTCTTGGCGAAATCCGAGGTCGGCTTTGTGGGCATACTCTGTTTGTGCTGTCACCACTACTGCAGCAATGATGAGCGCTTGCGAAATGGCAAACTGTGTCCCCACCAACAACCGCCGCAGTGAAAGACCCGATTTTTTTGCCCCCCCGACGCCACTGACCGGGGTGCCCTTGAGAGACTCCACCGCCCGGAAACCGGAGAGCGCCACACCTGGATATGCGCCTGCGAGAAATGCCGAAACCACCATCAACACTGCCAAAAAGCCGTACAAAGCCAGGTCTTGGCCGAATTGAAAACTCAGTTCGGTACCCGCCAGTTCATTCAGAAATGGCAACCCGATTCGCGCCATGAGCAGGCCAATGGCCGTCGAAAAAGTCACGATAACACCCGTTTCGGCCATGAATTGCCAGAAAATTTGAGGGCGGGTGCTGCCCATGGTTTTGCGCACACCCACTTCGCGGGCACGGCCAAGCGCTTGTGCCGTTGCCATATTCACAAAATTGACGCAGGCCGTGAGCAGCAAAAACAGCCCGATCAGGGCCAGCGCAAAAATTTGTTTTTTGTTTGTTCCAAAGCCATAGTCGGGATCGAAGTGCGCCTGTTGTAACGGCAGCGCATGGTACCACCATTCACGTACTTCAGGGTGGAAATATTTGTCCCGAAACTTCGGAAACACCGCCTCCAATTCTGCCGCGCTGTGGCCTTCCCGGAACAGCACAAAACAGCGGGTGCCACCGTGAATACCACCCCAGTTGCGCAATGCACGCACACTGTTCGAGTCGGCAACAAGAGTAGCCCAGGAGGTAAACAGGCTGTGTTCGCCGAGGTCGGTATTGGTGGGAAAATTACGCAACACACCCACAATCCGGTACTCGAGGTTGTTATTGACCTTGAACGTACCGCCCATGGCGGCGCTCGTTGAGCCGTAATATTTCTCGGCCAGTTTTTCAGTCAAAATAGCCGTGTTTGGCTGTTTGAACGCGTCAAAACTGCCCTGCAACAGGGGAAAATCGAAAAATTCGAACAACTCAGGTTCTGCAAAAGCACGGGCGTTTTCCTCCTGAAACTTGACCGGCGCACTACCCGGTTTTTCAAGTGTGATCAGTGAATTGTACCGTGCCGAGAGCATGGCCGTTTTTTCCAAAAAAGAAAACTCCTGGCGCAGCGCGGCGCCCATCGGGTAGGGCACATTGTTTTCCTTGGTCACCGTTTCGAGGCGCGACTCCGTGCCGATCACCGCGATGCGTTCGCCTTTTTTGTGAAAATTGTCGAACGTCAGGTGGTGGCGCACGAGCATGAAAATCAGCACACAACACGCGATACTCAGTCCCAGGCCCACGATATTGAGCGCTGCGTACGAACGGTGCTTGTTCAGGCTGCGGAACGCGATTTTGAGATAGTTTGTAAGCATAGCTTTTTTGTTTTGTCATTACTCAGCCTAAGCTCGTTAGCCGAGCGTTGCCTGAGCATATTTTGTGTATGCTGCGTTTGTCATTTCGTAGAAATCCGTCCACGTCACCGGGTAGCGAAATCCGTCCACGTCACAAGGGCAGTTACGGAGCGTACCCGCTCACTCTCTCACCCGCTCTCACTCTCTCACCCGCTCACTCTCTCACCCGCTCACTCTCTCACCCGCTCTCACCCGCTCTCACCCGCTCACTCTCTCACCCGCTCTCACTCTCTCACCCGCTCACCCGCTCACCCGCTCACCCGCTCACTCTCTCACCCGCTCACTCTCTCACCTCGCTCACCCGCTCACTCGCTCCGCAGCGACCGAACCGGATCAGACAGGGCCGCCTTTGCACTTTGCGCCCCCACCGTCAGGAAAGCCACAACCACGGCTCCCACTCCAGCCACTGCGAACACCCACCAGGGCATCGCGATGCGGTACACAAATTCCTGCAACCAGCCATTCATCAGGTACCAGGCTACAGGCGTGGCAATCAGCAAGGCCACGAGCACGAGTTTCAGGAAGTCGCGGGAGAGTAGCCCCACGATGCCCGCCACAGTAGCGCCCAATACCCGGCGAATGCCGATCTCTTTGGCCCGTTGCCGAACCGTGAGGCTGATCAGACCGAGCAAACCGAAGCAGGACAGAAATATGGCCACACTGGCGAAGTTGCCGCCCAGTCCGGCCAGTTGGCGTTCGCGGGTGTAATTGTCGGCCAACTGATCGTCGAGGAAATCGTACTCAAAGGCTTTTTCGGGGAAAAACTGCGCCCAGGTTTTTTCCACGAGCGCCAGTGCATCAGCTGTTTTTTCGCCGCTCAACCGAATAGCGAACGTGCTGAACATGCCTGGCGTGACTTCCAGAATAAGCGGTTCAAGAGCCTGTTGCAGGCCAGCCGTATGGAAATTTTCAATAACGCCTACCACCTTTCCCTGTTTACCACCCCGCACGAGGCGTTTGCCGAGCGCCTCTTCGGGGGTGTTCCATTTCAGGGTTTTCATGGCCAGTTCGTTCACGATGAAGCCCTCAATATGGTCGGTGCCGTACTCGCGAGCAAACGTGCGCCCGGCGAGGATTTTCAGACCGAAGGTTTGGGCGAAGTCATAGTCCACCGACATGGCCTGCAGGAACACATTGTCCGCTTGGCTCACCTTGTCGGTCGTGATGGGGTGGCGTGCCGACCCGAAACCGGGCATACCGCTGGCGAGGGTGGCGTGTGTCACGGCCGGGTTTTGGAGCAGGCGCTCCTCGAAGGCGTTCATGCGTGCCCTGAGGGTAGAATCGCCGGGAGAGAACAGGCTGTTCATGTTGGCACTGGACAGCGGTACGCTGATGATTCGTCCGTGTTCAAAGCCGAGGGGCTGGTTTTTCCAGTGGTTTAATTGGGCCAAAACAATGAGCGTGCCCGAAACAAGGGCTATTCCAACGGCAAACTGGACGGTGATCAAGGATTTGCGCAGCCAGTTGGAACTGCCTCGGGTTTGGCCAATTTTGTCTTGAAAAATCTCCGCCGGGCGGAAACGGCTGGCGAAAAACGCGGGATACATCCCGGCCAACAGTCCCGCCAGAAGGAAGGTGCCAATGAAAGTAGCCGTCAGCGGCCAGTCGTTCACCGGGTTGAACGCGAGGTTTTTGTCCATGATGGCCCCGAAGTAGGGCAAGAGCAGTTGCAATAAAACCAGCGCAGCCAAAAACGCGAAAAAGCTCAGCAACAGGGTTTCGCCTAAGAACTGACCCATGAGCATACCCCGCCCCGCTCCCATCACCTTGCGCACGCCCACCTCGCGCACCCGGCCGAGGTAGGTTGCCGTGGACAGGTTTACAAAATTGATGCAGGCTATAAGCAAAATGAGCAAGCCGATGATCTCAAAAAGCCGCAAATAAGCAGGGTCGGCAACGGGCACGGGTTCGCCCTCTGCTTCAGAATGCAGGTGAATGTCGCTAACGGGAGCAATTTTGAAGGCCTGCTTGTCTAAGAAGTTTTGGTTGCCGAAGCGGCGGAGGAATCCGGGAAAAGCGTCATTCACGCCCTTGGCGTCGGCACCTTTTTTCAGCAAAACATAGGTGTACGAATGGGACGCAATCCAGTTTGATCTCAAGACATTGAGTACAGGCTGGCGGGCATGGGCGGGTTCCACGTCCACCATATTTTGAAACGGCGCGAGCATATCAAAATGCAGGTGCGCATTTTCGGGGAAAGCCCGCACCACGCCAGTCACGGTGAACGGTCCCTGGTTGGCGAGCAGCACCTGGCGGCCCATCGCGTCGCCTTTTCCAAACAAGCGGCGGGCCGTCTCGTCGGTCAACACTAATGAAAACGGCCGGTCGAGCGCCGAGGCGGGGCTTCCCTGCAGGTAGTCCAGTTCAAAAACCTGCTGCACGGTACTGTCGGCGAACAGTGCTTCTTCGAGCTCGAACTGACGGTCGGAACCTACCTCGCGGGCACTGATGCTGCGTGGGTACAGCCGGGTGGATTGTTCTATTTGGGGAAAATTGGCTGCCAAAATGGGGGCAATAGGTGCTGGAATGCGATTCAGCACAAAAGCACTGCCGGAAAAATTGGCGTGGTAATTCACCCGGTACAGCCGGTCGCCGGTCGGGTGAAATTCATCGTAATGCTGCTCGTGGTGTACATACAGCATCAACAGAAAGCAGCAGGCCATGCCCACCGCCATGCCCGAAAGCGTGATGAACGAGTAACCCCGGTTTTTCCAGAGGTTTCGGGCGGCGATTTTTATGTAGTGAAGAATCAAGATTTAGAATGATGAATGATGAATGATGAATGATGAATGATGAATGCCCAACGTGGCACAAAAGTGTCACAGAGGCTCGCGGAGGTTTAGAGGGCATAGAGCGTAAAAACTTAGGCAGGATCAGCGTGCCGAAACATGCTCCGGGGCGTTGCCCTTGTCTAAGTTTTCACCATAGAGATTAAAAAAAATCGTAGCGTGGGCTGTTCTTTTCAAGACTACAAACTATGTGTCCTCTAAAACTCCGCGAGCCTCTATGTCACTTTCCCGCTCACTCTCTCCCCCGCTCACTCTCTCACCCGCTCACTCTCTCACCCGCTCACTCTCTCCCCCGCTCACTCGCTCCGCAGCGACCGGATCGGGTCGGCCAGTGCGGCTTTCACACTTTGGTAGCCCACTGTCCCGAACGCCACGAGCAGCGCCAATATACCCGACAGAGCAAACACCCACCACGGCATGGCGATTCGGAAGGCAAAGTCGGTCAGCCATTTATCCATCAGGTACCAGGCCAACGGCACGGCGATGACCAGCGCCACGAACACGAGTTTTAAAAAATCTTTGGACAACAAGCCCACTAAACCCACCACGGTGGCACCGAGCACCTTGCGCACGCCGATCTCCTTGGTGCGTTGCTGGGCCGCGTGAGCTGCCAGCCCAAACAGGCCGAGGCAGGAAATGAGCACCGCCAGCAGGCCGAAGCCTTTGCAGGTGGCCGACAGGCGGTCTTCGTCGCGGTACATCTCGGCTATGACCTCGTCAAGGAAGCGGCCTTCGAATACCTGTTCGGGGAAAACCTGATCATAGGCCTTTTGAATGGCGGCCTGCGTGCCAGCCAGGTCGCCCGGGCGGATTTTGGCCCCCGCGCCCCAGTAAAAAATCTGGCGCGTGGTCATCAGCAGGGGTTCGTGCTCCTGGTGCAGGCTGTGTGAGTGAAAATCTTCGGTAACGCCGGTGATCTCCACCTCCGTGGAGCGCCCGAGGCGAATTTTTTGGCCGATGGCTTCTTCGGGGGTTGGTACCCCCAATTTGCGCAGCAGAGTCATGTTCACCACGCCCTGCCGGATGGTGTCCGAAGCGGCGTACCACCTGCCCGCCAGCAGGCGCAGGCCGTAGGTTTTCGAGTAGTTTTCGTCGCAGTACTTGAGGCTGATGCTGTAAGGTTCATCTTCGGGTCGGGAGCCGAAGCGGAAATTGGACGACCAGGTGTTGCCCGACAAGGGCTGGTCGCTGTTCAGGCTCACCGCCTCCACAGTGGGGATGTTCAGCAGAGCCTGTTTCAGTGCCCCTTGCCGTTGTAAAGAGGCGCTGTCAACACCCACTTGGAACGTGTACACGAGGTCTTTTGCAAAACCCAGATCGCGCGAACGGATGTAGTCCATTTGTTGCAACGTGATCAGCGCAGCGATGATAAGCGCCTGTGCAATAGCAAACTGGAGCACCACGAGGCTTTTGCGCAGAGGAGCGCCTGCCAGTTTTCGCTGTTCCGACTGGCCTCGCAACGCCGCCACGGGCTTGACACCGGCCAGCACAAAGGCCGGATATAGCCCCGCCATGAACGTCACGACCACTCCCATGGCCAGCAAAAAAAGCCAGATGACGGGCAGGGACAGGAACGGCTCCGCGTCGGGCACCTCCGAAATGTACTTCAGCAGCGGGGCGCAAACGGCGGCCAGGCCCGCGCCCAGTCCAATAGCCGCCAGCACCAAGAGGCCGGTTTCGGTCAAAAATTGCCCGGTCAGTTGCCAGCGCACGCCGCCGAGGGTTTTGCGCACGCCTACCTCTTTGGCCCGCAGGGCCGCCTGTGCCGTGGCGAGGTTGATGTAATTGAAACAAGCCATTACCAGGATCAGGATACCGATACCACCGAGTATGCGCAGTCGCGCCCGGCTCGTGGTGTGTGTGCCGGAGTGGTTGTAGTCCTCGTTGTAGTGGATATCCGACAGGGGCTGCACGATGTGTAGGCGGTTTTTCTTGCCGGTACGGCGGTCTTTGTACTCGCCCATGCCCACTTTGGCCAGCGCAGCATTGGCGGCGGCTACTTGATCGGGGCGACGGAGCAGGGCGTAGAGTTGGTAGTTGGAGCTACAGCTGCCCCAGTTGTTGTCATAAAAAAACAAGTTGGGGTATGATTTGCAGGTCAGCCAACTGAGGAAATACGGAACCGGGAAATCACAATTGCCCGGCGAATCGGCCACAATACCCCGTACGGTGACGGAAACGGCGTTGTCAGCCACCAGCGTCTTGCCCATAGCCGCCTCGGCGGTCGGGAAAAATTTTTCGGCCCAAGTCTTGGTCAGCACGATCGAGTTTGGCTCGCCAAAGGCAGCGGCTGCATCGCCCGCGAGCCAGGTCAAGTGAAAAATCCGGTCGAAGCCTGGCTCCACGACCATAGCGATCTCGCCCGGGCCGTTGCTGAATTTTTTCAATGGGGTGCTGCCGCCGTTGGGGTCGGGCAGGGCAAGCGTGCCCCAAAATTCGCGGATGCGACTCACCACCTCGAACTGGGGCGTGGAAGCCTCAATGGCATCCATTGCCGGAACGGGCGTGCAGGTGTTCGGTTCCGTCTCGCCCGTGGGCAGTGTCACCACCGACACCACGCGCACGATGCGGTCGTAGTTGGAAAAATTTTTGTTGAAACTATACTCGTAGCGCACCATGCGGAAAATCAGCAGGGCAGCAGCGATGCCCACCGTCAGGCCGAATAGGTTGATGCCCGTGTAAAGCGGGCTGCGGGAAAGCGAACGAAACAGGATGTTGAGTTGCATAATGTGCTAATGAAAAAAAGATGTCAAATAGGCTCTATGAGTTTTGGAGTCCAACAGAGTTTGCCCGCTCACCTCGCTCACCCGCTCACCCGCTCA
>JBEBHD010000375.1:0-2850 GCA_040080915.1 Saprospiraceae bacterium | reverse complement strand
GAAACCTCCCTCTGGCGGTCAACTCTACGAACTTCACCAATCTAAAATCATGTAATCTTCAATCATGTAATTTTTATGTTTTGACTTTTCCAGTTTTGGCACGTCAGTTTTCATGCGTCTGCCCTGGGGTGAGGCCGGGGCCGCCCTACTCTACCCCACTTTTTGTAAAAATCCGTCCGCGCCACAATTGCAAAGGCGGTGAACGTCTTGCAAATCTTGGCTTTTCGGGAAGATAGCACATTTTCAACCCGGCGGGTGTAGCCCACAACCATTACCAGCAAGGTGCGCAAATTGATCAACTCTTCTCGATTTAAGCGCAGCAGCCGAACCGTCGCACGGCCAACGGGAGTGGTTCCCATTACAAAGATACTGTCGGGCTGCGCAAAAACGGCGGGCGCATTTTGAAAAAAAAGCAACGAGCGGCAGGAAGGGGGGCATTGATGTTTTTGTGCCGAAACACATGCGCACCTCCCGCTTCGTCGAAAACAGACAACTATGCATGCTGACTGCTTGTTCTTCGCGCACCATTTTGAACGGGGCATAACCAACACGCTCACAACCAGTTCGATTTTATGATGTCATATCCAACTTTTTCCCGGCTCGTTCCGGTCGCCATCTCGTTGCTCGTTTCCTCCAACCTTGCTCTCGCCCAAGTCCCGCAAATGGGCGGCGGCCGCGGCAACATGCCCGCCAATGCCGCCCAGATGAACGTCGGGCGTTTCTATGGCAAGATCGTTGACGAAGCCACCGGCAAAGGCATCGGTTTCGCCTCCGTCCAGTTGAGCACCATGAAGTTCGACAGCGCCAGCCGGTCCATGCAGCCCACGGTCATCGCTGGCCAATTGACGGAGGAAAACGGCGATTTCAGCCTCGCCAACCTGCCTGTCATGGGCCAGTTTACCCTGAAAATCAGTTTTCTTGGCTATGCCAACGTAGAGCAGAAAGTTTCCTTCGGCCCGCCACCCGGATCGGGCAAGGGCGGATTCAACCTGAACGCCGTGGACAAAGACCTCGGCAACATCCCACTGGAAACCACCTCGCGCATGCTCAAGGAAGTGACCGTAACCGGCGAGTCCTCCACGGTCAGCCTGTCACTGGACAAAAAAGTGTACAAAGTGGATAAAGACGGTGTGGCTGCTGGTGGAACCGCCGAGGATGTGCTGCGCAACGTGCCCTCGGTGAACGTGGACGTGGACGGCAACGTGACCCTGCGCAACGCCGCACCCCAGATTTTTGTGGACGGGCGCCCCACTACCCTATCCATGGACCAAATCCCCACCGAAGCCATTGACAACGTGGAAGTGATCACCAACCCCTCGGCCAAATACGATGCCTCCGGCGGCAATGCGGGCATCCTGAACATCGTGCTCAAAAAAGACCGCCGCGTAGGCTACAACGGCAACATTCGAGCAGGGGTTGACATGCGCGGGCGGGTGAATCTCGGTGCCGATATCAATGCCCGCGAGGGCAAATTCAACGCCTTCCTCGGTGCTGGCCTGATGCAGCGCCGCACCCTCGGCGACGGACAAACGGACCGCTACAACCTGTTCGGAAGCCCGCTCACCAATGTTTTTCAAACCTCCCAAACCGAAAGCAATCGCACCTTCGGCTCCGTCCGCGGCGGCCTCGACTGGTTTATCAACAACCGGAACACGCTCACCCTCACTGGTAATTTTCACGGTGGCAGTTTTGACAACTTAGACGACATTTCAATCGTGACCGACACGCTGAATGGCAACCCACTGGCCAAAAGCCTGGCGCTGCGCAACTCCGACAGCGAGCGCAAATTCGGAAACTTTGGCACGCAATTGCTTTACAAACACCTGTTTGCGCAGCCGGGAAAAGAATGGACGGCGGATGTGAACGTCAACCGCAGTAAGTTTGACAACATGGGTATGTTCGAGACCAGCTACCCCCTGTTTTCGTTTCCAACCTCCTCTCGCCAGCGCCAGGACGGTTCCGGCACCAACAACCAGTACACGTTCCAAACGGATTTTGTGAACCCGTTCGACGGGAACAAAAAAATAGAGATGGGCGCTCGTACCGCTCTGCGCGAGTATTCGAGTGACAACGCGAGCTATCAGTTCGACGCGGCCACGGGCAACTACGTGCGGGCACCGTCGTTTGCCGACCGATACCAGTTTTTTGATCAAGTGTACGCCGCGTACACCACGTTCACCAACTCGTTCCCGAAATGGGGCTACCAGTTGGGCCTGCGTGCCGAGAGCTCGTTTTACACTGGCGACCTGCTTGATGTGGACACCTCATTTTCCAACCAGTATCCGCTCAGCCTGTTTCCCAGCGTGTTTGTTTCCTACAAACTCAACGAGGAAGACAACATACAGGCCAACTTCAGCCGCCGCATCAACCGGCCCAACTTTTTCCAACTAAACCCTTTCCCGGATTTTTCCGACTCCTTGCTCCTGCAGCGCGGCAACCCGGGCTTATTGCCGGAATTCACCAATTCCTTCGAGGTTTCGTACCAAAACATCTTCAGCGCCGCACACAACCTGTTGGCTACGGTGTACTACAAAGAGGCCAGCGACCTGATCAGTAGTTATCAGTTTGCGGAGTACAATGCCCTGCTGGGCCGTGATGTGATCGTTTCTTCGTACACCAATTCCAATTCCAGCACAGCATACGGGCTGGAACTGACCGTGAAAAACACGCTTTGGAAAAACCTCGAACTGACCAGCAACCTCAATTTTTACAACTCGAAGGTGAATGCGAAAAACATTGAGGCCGACCTGTCGCGCGAGCAGTTCACTTGGTTTGTCAAGGAAAACCTCAATCTCAAGTTGCCCAAAGCCTTTACGTTTCAGGTGTCGGGCAGCTACCAGAGCCGAACGG
>JBEBHD010000192.1:0-10769 GCA_040080915.1 Saprospiraceae bacterium | reverse complement strand
CTCCTGTAGCGTGTGATTTCACCACAGATTTACACAGATTTACACAGATTCATCCGTGGAAAATCTGTGTAAATCTGTGGTGAAAATAGGCATGGCTAAGTAGTTACCTTTCAAAAAAATAATAACGCTGTGTCTCCGCAGTCAATTTTAAGCGTCCAGTAGCGTACTCGCTCCTTACTCCTCGATTTCTTCATCCAACTTTGCCCGTTTCACTGCCGTGCCCATGCGCTCGAAAAACGCAGGCGTGGGGTCTTCGCAGCGGTAAATGCGGTCGCCGTGCTGGCGGGAGAGCGGCATGTCTAATTCCCACACCTTTTCAATTTTGCGGAAAAAACCCGGCATGTCATCACCCAGTTCGCCATTGATGTACAACAGCGTCTGAAAATCGGCGGGCAGGGAATCGGGCAGCCAGTAGCGGTAGTTGTCGCTGAAACTGAGCACGTCGGGCACGCCGAGTTTTTTTCCAAAAACCCCGACCGCACCGGCCTGGCCATAGCTGTCAGCGTAAATGGCAGATTTGGATTTGTTCGGCAGCGCCTGCCAGGCTTTCCCGGCGTTTTCGCCTATTTCCTGCCAGCCGATCATGTCGGCGAAGTCCTGCGGCAGGGCGTAGTTCCTGCCGTCCTCCCAGCGGAGGATACCGTCGAGGCCGGGTAGTTCGGTCAGTTTTTTTACAAAATGCGCCTCCTGTTGGGGCGGGAAGAGCGGCAGTGCAGCGGGCAGTGTCAGGGCACCCATCGCGAGCATGAAAGCGGGCGTGGCTACGCGCAGCCAACGGTATTTTTCAGCAGTTGCCCGTTCCAAAAACGCGGCCCCGCCCGCTATCAGCACGGGGTAAGCTCCCAGCGAGTAGTAACTTTTAGCGCTGAATAACAACAGCACGGCGAGCATGGCGAGGTACATCCAGCCGAAGACGCGCCACGGCGCAGCCGTTTTTGCAAACAACAAAAACCACAGGCCGCAGAGCCACACAGGCAGAGCGGCCAGAAAAAACCGGGCCTGGTCGCCCAAAAAACTGCCGATGGTGACGTGTGCGAACTGCGATTCGGCCAACTGGCCGATGTGCCGGAACACCGGGAAGCGATGCTCGGCCTGCCACGCGATGTTAGGGGCCAGGATCAGCAGGGCCAGCGCCACGCCGAGGTAGAATTTCCTGTCGAAAAAAATGCGGCGGTTCCGCGCCTGCAACAGCCCGGGCAGCATAGCGAACAGGAAAATCAGCACGGAGTATTTGTTCAGCAGCCCCAGGCCCGCCGCCGCTCCGAAACCCAGCAGCCAGCCCGATTTTTGGGTGTTGATGTATTTCAGAAAAAGCCAGCAGAGCAGCGCCCAATAAAACACATCGAATACCACCGGCATGAACAACATGCAGGGGCGCAGGTACGCGCCGCAGGTCAAACCTGCCAGGCCGACGATCAGCATCGCGAATTTTCCTGCGCCGGGTTGGTTGGGCAGCATTTCCTTGGCCATCAGGCCGGTGAGCAGCACGGTGGCCGTGCCCACGAGGGTGGCGATGAGCCGAACAGCCTCGACCGAGCCGCCCAGCACCGCGTCGGCAAACCAAGCCCAAAAACCGATGCCCGCGGGCACGGAGGCGTAGCCCCAAGCGAGGTGGCGGCCCAGTGCGAGGTAGAGCAGCTCGTCGCGGTGGAACGACCACTGCCCGTTCAGGTACAGGTGGAAAAAGAATTTGGCGAGCAGGAACGCCGCCAATATGCGGAACCACAGTTTTGTTTTCATGGGCCAAATGTCGGAAACCGGGCTGATCGAATGTCGGGTATTTTTTCAAAAAAGTCGCCCCTACATTTTCTATTTTGCTAAATGAACGGATTTTACAGCTGCGGTATAGCCCTTTCCATCCTTAATAATAACATAGCGCAGATTCAAGGCCCTAAAGCAACGTCAGGCCGGCGACAACCACATTGACCTGTTCCGCATGAAACTCAAGTACGAGGCCAGCACCACCAAGGGCTTCAAGTACAACGCCTCGGCCACGGCCCCGCACTACGCCTACGACGCGAACAGCAACCTGACCCAGAACAACCACAAGTTCCTGACCATCACGTACAACCACCTCAACCTGCCCAATTCGATGTACCACCCGCCGGACCTCTCGATCGTAGTCTCCTACACCGCCGACGGCGAAAAACTGACCAAGGCAATCTTCGGCTCCGTGCGCAACTATGTGGGCGGGATCAAGTACCTTAACGCCGCATTAGACGGCAACGGCACGGCGGTGACGTTTCGGGGGGAGGCGCACTACTATCCCTTCGACACAAGACGGCTTGATCGCCTTTCGTTTTCCCGGTTACAAAAACACCTCGTGCATTGCCATCAATCCACCATCTTTACGACCGTTTTTTCAACCAGTTTTTTGCCTGTTTATGAAACACTTGTTGTTTGTCCTTCTTTCTGCCACCCTGCTTGCTGCCTGCTCTACCTCGAAGAATACGCCAAGCACCACCAATCGGCCTCAGCCGCGCACGGGTACCCCAACCCCTGCACCGGGAACAACCACGCCCGCTCCTACCGGAAATCCCCAGTTGGACTATGTTGGCCTCTACAAGGAAGCCGCCGTGAGCGAAATGCAACGCACGGGCATCCCCGCTTCGATCAAGTTGGCGCAAGGCATCATTGAAAGCGCATCGGGGCGCAGCGAACTGGCCCTGACCGCCAACAACCACTTCGGGATCAAGTGCGGAAACAACTGGACCGGCAAAGTCCACAACAAAAAAGACGACGACCGAGACCCCGGCGGAAACCTCGTCGAATCCTGTTTCCGAAAATACAATACCCCGCAGGAAAGTTTTTTTGACCACAGCGAATTCCTGCGCGACCCGCGAAAAAGCAACCGGTACGGCTTTTTGTTCAACCTCGACCGGCGCGATTACAAAAGTTGGGCACGCGGACTCCAGTCGTCGGGCTATGCCACTTCACCGCTCTACGCCGACCAATTGATTGACCTGATCGAACGCCTCCGCCTGTATGAACACGACCAGCCGGGTGGTACCCACATTGCGCCGGGCAGCGTCATTCCGGCTGCCATCCCGCCACAGGAGCGCATCACACGGGTGAACAACGTAAAGGCCGTCAACAGCCGCGAAGGCGAGACTTTGGCCGACATCGCCAACCTTTACCGACTCCGCCCGGACAAAGTGGCCGATTTCAACGACCGCGCCTACCCGCCCGGCCAGTACATCCTGCCCGGAACACGAATTTTTATCGAAAAAAAACGCAACCAGTGGAGCGGCCAAACAACCCACCATTTTGTGCGGGAGGGCCAAACCATGTTAGACATTTCGCAACAGTACGGCGCGAAATTGGAGTGCCTGTACACGATGAACGGTATGCAGTTCGGTGCCGAACCCGCTCCCAACGAAAAAATCCGCATCCGAGGCAAACGCGAAAAGAACGAAACCGTGCGCCTGCGCGACGACTTGCACAACGACCCCTCTCCCGCCACCACAGCCACCGGCCCAACCACCATGAAACCCGACGATGAGGCGCTGATTGATATGACACCCGCCACCGGCAACACACCTGCCAAGCCGAACACACCGCCAGTAATCATGCCGGACAAACCCGCCACTACTGGTGTGCCGTACCCCACCGACCCGGTGCCGAGTACCACCACAACGCCTCCCCCGTCTGGTACGGGGTGGACCACCGGCACCGTGCCGCCCACGAGCAACCCAGCGGCAACCATTCCCGCTGGCTACCACCAAGTCGTGAAGGGTGACACACTGTTCAGCCTGGCGCGCAAGTACAGCATCACCGTGGCCCGAATCAAGGAACTGAACAACCTGCCGAGCGACAATATTCAACTCGGTCAGGTGCTGCGAGTACGGTGAATTTCACGCGGTAAGCGATGCCATTGTGGCGTGTTTACGCGGTATGCTCCTTGCACAAATAATTATTGACAAAATCCGTACCGGCGGGTTACCTCCCGCTTGCGAACTGCACAAACATGGCAAATACCGATTGGACGGACGAGGTGCTCATCGCTGGCATACAAACTGGCGGCAGTGCCCGTGAGGAGGCGCTCAAGCGTGTGTACCTGCTACCGGGCTTGCGCGAAACCGTCGTCCGGCATGTACTTGATCACGGCGGCAGCCGCCAGGATGCTCAGGATATTTTTCAGGAGTCCTTGGTGCTGCTCGACCGGAACCTGCGCGAAGGCCGTTTTGAAGGAAAAAGCGCATTGAAAACCTATTTTGTGGCCATCGCCAAATGGCGTTGGGTGACAGTGCGCCGCCAACAGGGGCGCTACACCGACATCGCCCCGGCGCATTACGATGCCGAAGTGGAAAGCCCCGAAGCAGAGGCCATCCGTACCGAGTATCGCCAACTTTTCCAGGAAGCGCTCGGCCAGATCGGCGAACGCTGCCGCGACCTGCTCCGCCTGTACCAACTGGATCATACCATGGAAGAAATCGCCCGAATGATGCAGTACAACAACGCCGACGTAGCCAAAAAAGAAGCATACCGGTGCCGGATGCGCTTCCGCGAACTGTTGGAAAACAACCCGACATTCGAAGCCCTCCGGGAATCATAAGTTTATTCCTCGCAAATCGTACTTCGAAAATGAACCGTTTCGATCAAATAGAGCGCTACTTGCAGGGGCGAATGCCCGAGGAGGAACTGCGCACCTTCGAGGCCGAACTGGCCGCCGATCCTGAGTTGGCGGCCTTGGCCCGCCAGCATCGTATCGAGCGCTACGGGCTGGAGCTGCTCGTGGAGCGCGACCTGCTCGCCAAAATGCAAACCTGGGACCGCGAAACAGAACTGTTCGCCCAAGTGCAGCCGCACCGAGCCAAGGTACGCCCTCTGACTTGGGTGTTGCGTGCCGCCGCCGTGCTGGCTCTGGCCGCGCTCGGCTACTGGCTTCTGCGCGACAACTCCGCTGCCTCCACCGAACAGCCCGCGCCCATCGTCCGCACCAAGCCGGAGATCAAATCCCGTGTGCCCTCCGTGCGCAAGCGCCCGCAACCCACAGCCCCATACCGCGAAGAAAACGCCCCGGAAGAACCAACAGAAGACTTGGCCGAGCAACAGCCCGAAGAACCGACACCGGCTCCCATTGAGGAAATGGGCACCGACGACGACTTCGACTATGCCGCTCTCGCCAACGAGTTTTTTCGCGAACGCGATTTCGTGGCACCAAAAGGCACCAAAAGTGGCGAGGCGTACAACGAAACGCTCAAAAATTATCAGGACGGAAAGTACAACGAGACCGTGTCTAAACCGACACCAGGCAGCACGGAGGCCATAGACCAAAAAGAACTGCTGGCGTTGGCCCAGTACAAGAGCCGCCGTTTTGCCGATGCGGCCAGCACCTTTCGCGAGATCATCGCCAGCGGTAAACAGCCCCACGCCCAGCGCGCCCAGTGGGGGCTTACACTCACTCTTTTGCAAGAACTGCCCAAGCAGAAAGGGACATTTTACCGCGCCCTGACGGACATCCTGCGCGATCCTGACCACCTGTTTTACACCAAAGCAAAACGATTGGAAGGAATGATGAATGATGAATGATGAATGATGAATGATGAATTTTCCCGCCTTACTCCAAAATTCATCATTCATCATTCATCATTCATCATTCATCATTCATCATTCATCATTCACTTTGGCAGTACTCGGAATTCCGTGCGGCGGTTTTGGGCGTGCATGGCATCGGAGCACTGTACGTTGTTGTTGCAGTGGTTGGCGAGTTGAGTTTCACCGTAGCCGTGATATTCCAAACGCGAGCGCTTGATACCGCGCGAAACAAGGTAGTCCACTACGCCTTTTGCCCGGCGCTTGGACAAGTCCAAATTGAACACATCTGATGCCCTCGAGTCGGTGTGCGAGTTGATTTCCACCCTAAGTTCGGGGCGTTTGAGCATCAGATTGAGCAGTTTTTCGTCAATGACCGCTTTTGCTCTGGCTGTCAACACGTCGCTGTTGAGGGCGTAGTAGATGGGCAACAGGTTGAAGTCCAGCAGAGAGCACTCGATTTTTCGCCACTCGTATCCGTCCGAGTTGTTGTTTCCGCGGTCTTGCACCAGGTACACTTCTTCGCGCAGCACGGGCTCCACTGTGACGGAATCAACGGTAGCATCTTTTACGAGTACCCGTTTGGGGATCGTAGCGTATTCAGCCGGGATTTCGATTTCGCGGACTGTGGCAGGAGTTTGGATGACTTGGCGTTTGACGGTTTTGTAGCGCCCGTTGGGCGGGTGTTGCTGGACAAAACTGGGTTTTTTCACGATTCGTTTGACCGGAATCTGCTTGGTCACTGCCGGATGCACCACATAGCAGATCACATCGCAATCGCCTGGGATGGGCGAATTGCAGCCGTCAATGGCTGGGCGCGTCTCGAAGCGGGCATAGCCCGGCTCGATCTCGAAAATTTCGAAAGTGTCAATGGTGATTACCTGTTCGATGGCGTAAGTACTGTACGGTTCTTCCACCAACAGGGTGTCGGTGACCTCACGGTAAACCGCCGGCACGTACTCGAAGCGCTTGGATGCTTCTTTCACCAATACGCGCTCGTCTACGGTTTTGTATACGGCCGGCACCACTTTGTACTGTTGATAGGCCGGGGTAGTGACTACTTTTTCCACTTCCTTTACCTCCTCGATGGGGCAACGGATGTAGCAGGCACCCGGCTCGGGGTTGGCAGGGTAGTTTTGAGCGGAAAGGGCAGCGCTGAACAAAAAGGCAAAAAACAAAAAGAAGGAGGGAAACCGCATCATTCCAAGTTTGAAAGATTAAAATTGTGGTGTTGAACGAATTTTGCGTCTTGGGGGCCGCCTTTTTCCCCGGACGAAGTGCCCGCGAAAAAAAGCGCGTAAAACTATGGACATTGAGATAACCCAGCGCGTTGTTTATCAGAAAATATCGGGAATTTTCCAATCAAAAATTCTGGCACCAGTCGGGAACCGGCAACACCTGCGCCTTTGTTGGCCGTTCCTAATTCTCAACCATCAACTTTTTCCCATGCATTTTTCTCTTCGCCCTTGGTCCATCGAGGATCTGCCCAGTCTGGTACGATACGCCAATAATTTCGAGATCGCCAAATACATGACCGATAAGTTTCCGCACCCGTACACCGAGGAAGCGGGCCGCCAGTTCATCGCTTACGCCACGGAAGCAACGCCCGTCCATATCTTCGCCATTGACGTAGAAGGCCAGGCCAGTGGCGGTGTCGGGCTGCACGCGCGATTTGACGTGGAACGCAAAAACATGGAACTGGGCTATTGGCTCGCGCAGCCGTTTTGGGGGCAGGGCATCATGCCGAAGGCTGTGGCTCAAATGGTAGACTACGGTTTTCGCACGTTTGACATCACCCGAATTTTTGCCCGGCCTTACGGCCCGAACATCGGCTCCCGGCGCGTGCTGGAAAAGGCTGGTTTCGTGCTGGAAGCGCATTTTGAAAAAACTATTTTCAAAAACGGCGAGTTTTTGGACGAGTTGATCTACGCTGTGCGGCGGTAATATGGGGTAATCATACCACTTTGACCTCCGATGCCAACCACTCCTTCGTACGCTCCATATCCGTACTGAGCACCCGGTCTTCTGCCAGTCGTGGCACCACCTCGCGGTACCGCTCCCGTATTTCCTCAATGCGGGGTGACGAGCGCATCGGCAGTCGGCAGTCGAGCGCTTGCATGGCCACCATGAACTCGATGGCGAGCAGCCGGTCGAGGTTGCTGACGACCCGGTACGCCTTCGTGGCTGCATTGGCGGCCATGCTCACGTGGTCTTCCTGCCCGTTGCAGCTCACGATGCTGTCTGCCGATGCCGGCATGCATAACGCTTTGTTTTGGCTGGCAATGGCAGCCGCTGTGTACTGCGCGATCATCAGACCGGAGTGCAGGCCTGGGTTTTTGGTCAGAAACACGGGCAGCCCGCGCTGGCCGCTGATGAGCTGGAAAATACGCCGCTCGGCGATGCTGCCGAGCTCGGACAGGGCCAAGGCCAGGTAGTCAAGCGGCAGGGCTACGGGTTGGGCGTGGAAGTTGCCGCCGGAAAGGATTGCATCGTCGTCCGGGAAAACGTTGGGGTTGTCGGTCACGCTGTTGATCTCCGTTTGTACCATCTGCTCGATGTGGGCGAGTGCATCGCGACTGGCCCCGTGTACTTGCGGGACGCAACGAAACGAGTATGGGTCCTGCACGCTGGTTTTTTCTTTTTCGGAAATTGCGCTTCCGGTCAGCCAACTGCGCAGGTTTTGGGCCACGGCCAACTGGCCCGCGTGCGGGCGGATGCGGTGGATGCGCTCGTCCAAGGGCGTGCTGCGGCAATCAAAAGCGTCGTAACCGATGGCAGCGTTCAGGTCGGCCAGGTCGGCCAATCGGCGGCTTTCGAGCAGACACCACGCCGCATACGCGGTGGAAAACTGGGTGCCGTTCAGCAAAGCCAACGCTTCCTTGGCGCGAAAAGCGATAGGTTCCCAGCCGAAGAGCTGCAACACTACATCGGCGCGTTGGCGGCGGCCTTCATACCAAACCTCGCCGAGGCCCGCGAGGGGCAGGCTCAGATGCGCCAGCGGTGCCAAATCACCCGAAGCACCGAGCGAGCCGTGCTCCAGCACCACGGGCAAAACGCCCGCGTTGAAAAAATTGACCAGACGATCCACCACCTCTTCCCGCACGGCGGAAAATCCGTACGCCAGGCTTTGCACCTTGAGCAGGAGCATCAACCGAACCACCTCGGGCGGCACAGGGTCGCCCATACCCGCTGCGTGCGATACGAGCAGGTTGTGCTGCAACTGCTCGATGTCCCCATCGGAAATACGGATATTACACAGCGATCCGAAGCCTGTATTGATGCCGTAGTGCAGTTCGTCCCCCTGCTGCAGTTTGCCGTCCAAGTAGGCGCGGCAGTGGCGCAGGCGGTGCCGCGCCTCATCGGAAAGGGCGAGCGGGCGGTTTTCCCGCAGGACGGTGGAAATCGTTTCGAGGGACAAATACTCCGGGCCGATCAGGTGCATAGCGTGTTGCTTGTCTTAGGGGGGCAAAGGTAAGCCTCTTAATATCGTTTAAAAGGGCGTTAAGCACAGGTTAAGCCGAGGGGACATTTTCAGTGGGCAAATATTTGAAAGTCAACACAATCAATCGGTTGGATTTTGTTTAGTAAAAAATCTTAACGGAGCGGTGCAACTCATCTTGTACCATTGCCGTCAGAAGGCCGTCTGAACAAGCCAAATCTACTACTTTTGCCCCCGAAATCCAGAGTAGCTACACAAACAAACCACACACACTCACCGCACACGCCATTTTTTATGATGAAAAAGTTTGTTTCAACCGCCCTCGTCGCCGTGTTTTTCGCCGCCACTGCGTTCGCCCAGCGCATTGCCTACGTGGACGTAAACGCCGTGCTGGAAAGCATCCCCGAGTACCAAAAAGCCCAAGAGCAGCTCGACAAGGTCGCTACCCAGTGGCGGCAGGAAATTGCCCAGCAGCAGGACGCGATCAAAGGCCTGTACAGCAAGTTCCAGGCCGAGCAGGTCATGCTCAGCGAGGAGATGAAAAAGCAACGCGAAGATGAAATCCTGAACAAGGAAAAAGAAGTGCGCGAAACCCAGCGCCGCAAGTTTGGCCCTGAAGGCGACCTGTTCAAAAAACGCGAAGAACTCGTCAAGCCCATCCAGGAAAAGGTGTACGCGACCATCGAACGCTTCGCCACCGACAAGGGCTTCGAGTATATCTTCGAAAAAGGCAGCGCCTCTGGCATGCTCTTCGCCGACAAAAAGCACGACAAAACCGAAGAAATCAAATCCATGCTTAAGAAGGGTTAGAGGGTTTCTGGCTAGGGGGTCTGGTTGGTTATCTCCTCAATTGAAGCATTCCAACCAGAAGCCATGTAACCAGAAACCAACTAACCCATGTAACCAGTAACCCCCTAACTCCCTAACCTTTAACCTTCTAACCAGCAACCTAACTTAGCATATTTATGAAGAAGACCCTTTTTCTGACCCTTGGCCTCGTTGCATTTATCGTGGTCGGCGTTAATGCCCAAAAATTTGGCTACCTCAACTCGGTAGCCTTGTTGTCCGAACTGGCTGAAGTAAAGCAAGCCGACAGCAACCTGAAAGCCTTCCAGACCCAACTGACCAAACGCGGCCAGGAAATGGTGAAGGAGCTGCAGGACAAGGCCGCCGAATTAGAGCGGAAAAAAGAAATCGGCACTATCTCGCCCAAGGATTACCAAGAACAGGCCGCCAAACTTCAGGAAGAGGAAGCCGCCATTGGCAAGTACGAAAAAGAGGTGTACGACAAATTAGCCAAAAAACGAGAGGAGGAATACAAGCCCATTCTCGATCGAGTGAACACCGCTATGCAAGACGTGGCCAAGGAAAACGGCTTCCAGATAGTATTCGACAGTGGTACCCAGATATTGCTGTACGGCGACTCTACCCTCGACGTGACACCGCTTGTGAAAGCCAAACTCGGTATCAAGTAATGCCTGGCCCTATCGGCATCTTCGATTCCGGCTACGGTGGCCTCACGGTGTTTCGCCAGATCGAAGCCCGACTGCCGCAGTACGACTACATTTACTTCGGCGACAATGCCCGCGCACCCTACGGCGGGCGCTCGTTCGACACCATTTACAAGTACACCCTCGAGTGCGTCCGGCACCTGTTCGACATGGACTGCCGGCTCGTCGTATTGGCCTGCAATACGGCCTCGGCCAAGGCCCTGCGCACCATCCAGCAACACGACTTGCCCCGGTACGGCCCCGGCTACCGTGTGCTGGGGGTGATCCGCCCGACAACCGAAATG